>CAZTYG010000070.1:6245-8828 GCA_964617445.1 uncultured Blastochloridaceae bacterium | reverse complement strand
AGCCGGTCGGCGTCGCCGTCATGGCAGATGCCGATCCGCCCGGGATTGCCGCGGATGGCCGACGCCAGCACCTCCGGATGCATACTGCCACACTCAAGGTTGATGTTGCGACCATTCGGACGCCCGCCCAACACCTCGACATGCGCACCGAGCGAGCGCAGGAATTCCGGAGTGGTGCCCCATGCCGCGCCGTGGGCGGCGTCCACGACAAGCGAGAATCGGTCCAGTCGCAAGCCGGCGGGCACACCGGCGCGGAGCTTTTCAAAATACGTATCCACCGCACTGGCGTCCGCAGTGACTGACAGGGGCGGTGCTTGGAAGTCGGCGTCCCGGGCAGGGAGCGCGTCGATACGGTTCTCCAGCTCCGCCTCGGTCGCGTCGGGCAGCTTGCGGCCCTTGGGGCCGAAGAGTTTGATGCCGTTGTCGCTCCATTGGTTATGCGAAGCACTGATCATAATGCCTGCCGAGGCGCGGTGGACCACCGTGAGCCACGACACCGCAGCGGTCGGCAGGACACCGAGAAGCCGCACCTGCGCCCCGCCCGCGCGCAATCCCGCCACCAATGCTGTCTCCAGAACAGGCCCCGACTCCCGCGTGTCGCGTCCGATCACCACCAACGGCGCGGCGTGGCTGTGCGCAAATTGCTCCGCCACGGCCCGCCCCACGCGCCACGCGAAGCCCGGGGTCATGGGTTCCGTGCCGAATTCACCGCGAATCCCATCGGTTCCAAAATACTTGCGCTCAGACATCCCCCGACCATGCCCACCGGAAACCCACACGCCACCCCAAATACATCCCCATTCCCACACCCCCACACAATCGCAAATGTTACACCTGTAACATTTACAATGCGCGAGCAAATGTATCAGGTGTAACATTTGCGATTTCGAAAGGGGATGAAGCAGCGGGAGGAAAAAAGGGGGGGAGGACCGGAATTTAGAGGGCCTGTTCGATGCGGGGGAGGCAGGCTTCGAGGAGGATGCGGGTGGGGGTGTTGAGATCGAGGGCGGCGGCTTCTTGCGGGGTGACCCAGCGGAATTCGTCGGCTTCCTCGTTGAGGGTGACATCGGCGGAGGATGTCCGGGCGATGTAGTTGAGGAGGACGAAGTGGGCACGTTTGTAGAACTCACTGGCGCCGATGCAGTCCTGGACGAGCACGAAGTCCACCTTGTCGAGCCGGAGGCCGGTTTCTTCGAGGACTTCGCGGTGGAGGGCGTCGATTGCTTTTTCGTCGGTTTTGATTTTGCCGCCGGGGATGCCCCAGCGATTGCTCCATTTGAAGGTGCGGATCATGAGGAGTTTTTCGCCGGGTCCGACAATGAGGGCACCGACGGTGGCCAAGGGATGGTAGTCGGGTTCTTCGCGGTGGCGGTCGAGGTGGGTCTGGAGTTCGGAGAGGTCGCGGACGATGAGGTCGGGGCTGCTGGCGGCGAGTTTTTTCAGCGAGTCATACCCGGTGAGGACGGCGCAACTGCGAACGCCGCCGTGGTGGGCGGTGTCGATGTCGTGCCGCATGTCACCAACAAACATGGTTTCGCTGGGGTCGAGTTGGTGTTGGTCGAGGAGCTTGTGAATGGTCTGGCGCTTGTCCACGGCTTGGACGTAAGCCTCGGTGAAATAGTCGCGAATGCCGAGCCGCGGCGACTGAACGGCGAAGTGTTCCTTGTGAATGGTGCTGAGGAGGAAAAGTTTCATGCTGCGGCCGCGGCAGTATTCGAGCAGCTCGCGCGCGTGGGGCAGCAGGCGGATGTTTTCTTGGAGGAGTTTGAAGGAGCTGTGGTAGTAGTGGTCGAGCTGGACCATGGTCGCTTCGGGCAGGTAGCGGGCGTAGAATTCGGGGAACGGTAGAAAGAATTTCTCGCGAAACTCCTCCGGGGAAAAAGGCGGTTTGTTGTATTGTTGAAAAATTTCGTTGGTGGCTTCGAGCACGGGGGCGAAGTCGTCCACCAGGGTGCCGGACCAGTCGAAGATGATGTTTTTGATGACAGCCATGGGAGCGTGGGTGTGTTGATCGGGGTCAGGATAATGCGGAAACGCGCATTGTCATATGGGTTCCGGATTTTCGCCTTGTTCGAGGATGTGCACCGGGGTTCCGACGGGGACGAGTTCGTAGAGAGCGATGATGTCGTCGTTGCGCAAGCGGATGCAGCCGTGGCCGGCCGGGGTCCCGATTTTTTCCTCCTCGTTGGTACCATGAAAATAGACGTATCGATCACGGGTATTGGCGTTGCTTGGCTCCAACCCTTCGAGCCGCAGAATGCGGGAGAGAATGAGGTCGCCGTCGAGCCCACAACCCGGCGACCAGATTTCGCCGGTGGGCACGCGGCCTTTGAAAACCGTGCCCCATGGCGCGCCATCGCCGATTTTTTCGCCGACGCGATGGAGTCCGGTGGGGGTGCGCAAACTGCCTTCTTCGAAGCCCGTGCCGAAGGCGGAGGTGGAACACGGCCCGGACCAGAGCAGGCGGTCGGCAGCGGCGAGTTCGACGCGCTGTGCGGGGATCAAAACCCGGAGTTCGATATCATCGGCCATGGAGGGAGACTAGACCCACTGGCGTGCGGGGGCAAAAAGGAAAGTGCTACT
>CAZTYG010000070.1:0-6235 GCA_964617445.1 uncultured Blastochloridaceae bacterium | reverse complement strand
GAGAAAAGCGCGCGCGCGGCGGCGGCAATGTCGGGGCGGCCGGCGGCGGCGCGGGTGCCAGGTGCCCATTTGTGCAAGCATGCCCGCAAGGCCCCGGTCACCGGTTCCGCCTCGGCGCGACACAGGGCCACCGCCTCGCGCAGTTCGGAAAACTCCGCCCAGGGGGTTTCGCGTCCGACCAATACGGGTGTGCCCATGGCGAGGGACTCCATGACCGCGATGCCGAAGTTCTCCGAACGACTGGGCAGGCAGAAAAGATCGGAACCCTGGAAATAGTCCCAGCGCGCGCTACCCCAGACCGCGCCGGTCCAGTCCACTTGAATGTTGGCGGGCAAGGTCGCCGCAAGAGCCCGACAGCGTCGGACCCAGGGCCCCGGCCCGTCACCCACTACCACAAGCCGGACCCGCAGGTGCGCCACCGTTCGCAATCCGGACAACAGCAAATCGAGCCCTTTTTTCGGGTCCACGCGGGAAAGATAGAGCAGGATCATTTCGTCCGGCTGCCAGCCGAGGCGGCGGCGCGCGGCGGGGTGGTCGGGTCCGGGAATGTCGGCAGGCAGGGACGGTGGGATCACGCGTGTCCCCGCCTGTGGGAACATGGCCGCCAAGCGGCCCGCCTCCATTTCACTGGTTGCGTGCAACAATGCGGCTGCGCGCAGATGTCCGCGCTCGCGCAACCAGAAGTAGGGGTGTTTTTTCCATGCCTTGTTGCGGTAGGCCCACGGTTCCAACATGCCGTGGGGTGAAACCACATACGGCAGCCTTTTTTTCCGGCACCATCGATAAAACGGCGCGTGCTGTATCTGCCACAAACCGTGGAAATGCACGGCGTCCGCATCGCTCAAATCAGCGGGGCGGATAGGCTCGAAAAACTCCCAGTTCTCCCCCGCCGCGCCGATGCGCAGGCTTTGTATGACGGCGTCGATGCCGCCGCGTCGCGCGGCTTCCGTGGGGATGATCTGCGCGACTCTCACGGCCGGAGCCTTCCCAGGAATTCCATGATTTTTTCCGCCCCGCGCGCGGGCGACCAGTCCACAGCGGCTTCCGTCGAGGCCCGTCCCATGGCGGCCAGCGCCGCCGGATGCGCGACAGACTCACGCATCGCCGCCGCTAGGGAGGCCGCGTCGCCGGCTGCCACATGCCAGCCGTTGTCTCCGGGACGCACCATCGCGGCGGCTGCTCCGACCGCGTCGGATGCGATGACGGGCAATCCGGCGCCAAGCGCCTGGTTCACCACCACTCCCCAGCCTTCGCGTCGGCTTGGGAGCACCAGCACATCGGCCCCGGAGAACACGTCCGGCAGCCCGGCGGGATCGACAAAGCCGCGATTATCGATGCGTTGGCGCGCGACGGCGGGCAGACGCTGCAATGCGGTAATCCCCTCTGCATCCGGACGTCCGGCCAATACCAGTCGCACCGGCAACCCCGCCGCCACCAATCGGTCGAAAGCCTCCAGCAACACATCGATTCCCTTGCGGACGATCATCTGGCCGCAGAATAAAAATACCACCTCATCGCGTGTGCCGGGACGTGCCGGACGCGCCCGGAAGGCGTCGAGCGAACAATGGTAGGGGACGTCGGCCACCGGCAGGCGGGGGAAACGCCGCGCGTAATCCGCCGCCGCGCGCGGGCCGACCGCCATGATGCCAGCCGACCGCGCGAGCGGACGCGCCAGCAGGTCCTGCGCGGGTCCGGTGGACTGCTCCTCGCCCCAGAACACCCAGCTTCCCCGGCGCAAACCCGCGCGCAACAACCATTGGGTGGTGAGGTCCGTGAGCGAGGTGTTGAGAATCACGAGCGGGTCCGGCCCCCATTCGGGCGTGATGTTGAGATGGCTGCGGACCCGTCCGCGCCCGATGCAGAAGCCGGATAGAACCCGGTCCCCCATGGCACGTTCCCGTTCCGGCCAGGGGGAGTCGTCGGCCGATTTTTCCAACCAGAACACACGCAGGTCCGGCAGGGGTCCATCGCGCAGGGCGGAGAGCAAGTCGCACTGATACGGCGATGGGACCACACCGAGGAACACCACGTTGCGCCGGGTCCAAGGGGGTCTGCCGGTTCCTGCTGGTTGCATGTTTGCCACTATGGACGGCGTTACGCGCGGGGACAAGAAGTGGTGGCGACGGAGAAGGGCCCCGGCGTCAACTTTTCCGTTGGCAGAATGGCCCGACACGTGGAATGTCATGGCGTGAACTGGAAAGATCCCATGATTGTGGAAGCGCTGGAGTTGATGCGCCGCCTCGACCCCGAACCGCGCCACGCCCGTCATGTGGCGCGGCTCACGGAGTCCTTTTGGGAGCAGTCCCTGCCGATGCATCTGATGTCGGAGCGCGAAGGTTTGTTGTTGCTGGCGGCGGCACTGTTGCATGACACCGGTTGGTCGGAGGCGCCGGATGGACGCCGCCACCACAAACTTTCCGCGCGGCTGATCCGCGCACACAAGTGGGAAAGCTTGAAGCCCGCCGAGGTGGAACTGGTCGCGCAAATCGCGCGCTACCACCGGCGCGCCTGCCCATCCTCCCGCCACCATCCGTATCAAAAGCTGGGTAAAATGAAGCAGCGCATGATCTCCCAAGCCGCGGCACTGCTGCGCATGGCCGATGCGCTGGACCGCTCTCACCGGCGCATCATCAGCGGGGTGGAACTGCACTGCGGCCCGAAGCGCTGCCAGCTCCACGCCGCCGCGCGCGGCCCCGCCACCGCCGAGCTGCTGGCCTTCAACAGCAAGTGCGACCTTTTTGAACGGACCTACCGCCGGGTGGCGGAACTGGTGGTCTCTCCGCCGGAGGCCATGCCATGAGTTGGCGGATCAAGCTGCTGATGTTGGCCATGATCGCGGCATTTGCCGGATTCTCCGCCTATTATTTCCGGTTCTATGTCGCACCCAAGTCGCACGGCATCATTGTTTTTGTGGTGCCGGGGTTGAACCTCGAGTTGCTCAACGCATCGGGAGTTTACGAGGACGGGATCACCATACTCCCGGAGATCACCAAAGAATGCCAGGTGGCCATGGTGCAAAACCAGACCGAACCGGGACGGACCAACCCGGTGGCGCTCATCTCGTATTTCGCCACCGGTGACATCGGGCTACCGGACAAGCTGGGACTTTCGCTGGCGGGAGAACGTCTGCCGCTCATCACCCAGGCTGCGCAAAACGCCCGCCGCGTCACCGGCATGGTCAGCTCCGGTCCGCTGACCTCACCGATGACCGCCGCCTTTTACGGCCATTCGCACAACTTTCACGACACCGCACCGCTGGCCCGCCAACTGGTGGAGTCCGGAGTTTTTAACCTCATCCTCGGTATCGAGTCCCCGGAATTCCTTCCGCCGCCTGCCCCGGGGGATGAAGCTGAAAATGCCCCCGCCGTGGAAGACCCCCGTCTGATCGAAAAGGCCGAGGCGAACGGCTACCGAATCGTCCGCACCCGCACCGAGCTGGAGGACGTCCCGGCGTGGCGCACGCGCCAGCTCCTCGGCCTTTTCCCGCCGCGCAATCCGCCCCGCGCCGAGGCGGTTCATCCCGCCCCCACTCCCACGACCGACGGAGAGCCAGTGGAACCACCCGCGCCGCCGGCTCCGGTGGAAACACCCAGCCTTGTGGACATGACCCGGATGGCCATCCAATGCCTCCAATACCACATCAACGGCTACTTCTTGGTCATCCACCATCCGCTCACCGGGCCGGAGGCACCGAGCATCACCGCCGAAGAATCCCTTGAGCGGATACGCGAACTGGACCGGGCCGTCAAAGAAGCCCGCGCCTACGCCGGAGGAAGCAGCATCGTCATTCTCTACGCCCCCTACGTCCTGCCTGTGAGCAAGGCCTCCGTGTCCGAGGCACCGGCGCCCACGCCGGCGCCGACGCGCACCACGCGCACTACGCGACGCATCCCCCCACCGCCTGCCGTTGTCATCGAGCCGCCGCAACCCTACGCCACCCGTCCCGGCAGTTTCGGTTGGGCGGCCTTTTACTATCGCCAGCCGGTTCCACTCTCCGGCTTCATCTCCCCCGCCGATCTCCATCAGTGGCTGGCCTCCCAGTTTTGACCCTCACCGAAATCAAGCAACTTCTTGCTGCGCACAACCTGCGTCCGCTCAAACAGCTCGGACAGAACTTCCTGTTCGACCCCAACCTCTGCCGTTGGATACTTGATCGCGTCGAGGTTGCCCCGGGCGCGCCGGTCATCGAAATCGGTCCCGGCCTTGGCGCCCTCACCGAGGGACTGCTCGAACGCGGCCACCATCTGACCGTTCTGGAAATCGACAAAGGCTTGGCCGCCCTCCTGCGTCAACGCCACGGGGAGCGTTCGAATTTCCGCCTGGTGGCGGGCGACGCGCTGGAGACCCTGCCGCTGCAACCGTCGGCCGACGCCGTCATTGGCAACCTCCCCTACAACATCTCCACCCCGCTGGCGGTGACTCTCGCCTGCCTGCCCGAACCCCCACCGTTCGCCCTGTTCACTCTGCAAAAAGAAACCGGCCGACGCTTCGCCGCCAACCACGGCACCCCCGATTACGGCGCGGTCACCATTCTGCTCCAGACCTTCTATCAAATTGAAATCCTCCGCACCCTGCCCGGTGGCGTTTTTCATCCCGAACCCCATGTCGAATCCGTCGTTGTCCGCTTTCGCCGCCGTCCCGAAGCTCCCGCATGGTCCCCCGACCAACGTCGCGCATTCTACGAACTGCTGCGCCGTGCCTTCTCCCAACGCCGTAAAAAACTCCGCAACACCCTCGGCTGGGACTCCGATCTCCGCCCCCAGCAACTCAGCCCCGCCGACTGGCTCCGGGAATTTTCCGAACACCTCGCCTAACCCACCGGGGACCCGCTACGCATGCCCGTCTCACCCGGTTCACGAGAATCAGCCCCCGCGTCGATCCGTCAACCCCCACGCGCTCTGAACGGGCAGCTCGAGCCGGCCATTGAGCCGAAGGCCCTCCATCCTTGCCTTGTGCGTGATGGAAGACCATCCCCGGACTTTACAACGCGCGGCGGCTGCCTGATGATTACCCGCCATGTTTCAAATTGTGTTCAACAGCGTCAGTTCCTCGGAAATGTCCTCGCTGCCCAAGTTGTTGCAACTGGAGATTCTACGAGAATTCCAGGTGCTGACCCCGAATTTTGTGGAGGAGCATCCGGACCGGTTCGGCGAGATACACGAGAAGGGGCGGACAATCTATCGCTACCGGGCCAGGGATTACCGCATCTATTTTGAGAAAAACGAACAGGGGCTGTTGATCCACCGGGTGATCCACAAAAACACGCTCAACGATTTTTTCTTTCGCTCGCGCCTGCCGGTGGCGGAGGACGAGGCACTGGCGGCAAATCCCCATTTCTGGCGGATGATCGACGATCCGGATTCCGGGCCGATCATCAAACAAGGCGGGGATCAGTAACGACGGAAGGTAATTCACTCTCCCGCGATGTGGTTTGTCCTACAAGCTGCATTCCGGTCGGCGCGGAGTCCGAACCTCCCATTATTGCCCTGACTTTGACGAGCTGCTGTAGGCCGACCGCTCCGGTCGGCGGAAAAATGGGGACCGGCCATAGTTCATGGGAATATTATCCCCGCAGAATGATCCACTCCCCCCGCCCTCCGCGCGCTCCCCAAGCGGTGTCGCCGCTGCGCTCTGCCACCGCACTCCATATCTGATTTGGAGTGCGGCGGCCAGAGGGCGATAGCCCCGCATGTGGGAATGACGCCACTGGGAACCGGGATGGGTCATTCACGGCGGCTCGGAGACCGCTGCGACCATCTTTCCCCAAATGAATCGTCTTTGGCATTCCGAGGGCCTTGGTATAGCCTGACAAGATGCTTCGCGGATTTATCTTTTGGTTGTGTCTGGCATTTTCGACTGCGGCGTCGGCGGAGGTGGTGCGTTCGGAGATGGAGCGGTTCCGGGTCGAGGTGGTGGCCGAGGGGTTGCGCAATCCTTGGGGGATCACGTTTCTTCCCGATGGTCGTAAGTTGGTGACCGAGCGTTCGGGTCCGGTGCGGGTGATCGACCCACAGAAAGGCCTGTTGCCCGATCCTATCGCGGGGACCCCGGAGGTGGTGGCACGAGGACAGGGTGGAATGCTCGATATCGAACTGCATCCCGACCACGCGGAGAACGGCTGGATTTATCTGGCATTCAGCGACCCCGGCGAGGGGGGGACCTCGCAGACCAAAATTGTGCGCGGGCGTTTACGGGATATGCGCTGGATCGACGAAGAAATCGTCTATGAGTCCGA
>CAZTYG010000069.1:0-9158 GCA_964617445.1 uncultured Blastochloridaceae bacterium | reverse complement strand
CGCGACAGAATGAGCGATTACATGGGGATGGTGGCGGAACTTCGCGCAAGCGGCATTCGTGCCGAAGTCTACCTTGGCAACCCCAAGAACTTTGGCAACCAGTTGAAATACGCCGACAAACGCCAAAGCCCGATTGCGATTATCCAAGGGGGGGATGAGGCCGAAAAGGGTGTGGTGCAGGTCAAGGACTTGATCCTTGGTGCGAAGATCGCCGCCGAAGCCTCTGTCGAGGAATGGAAATCCCAGCCCGCGCAAGTCGAAGTCGCGCGTGCCGATCTGGTGGCGTTCCCGCTGGCGGATGGGGAGGACCCGGCGGAGGCGGTGATCCGGTCCGAGTGCCCACCTTTGTTCCTGATGGTGGACGGAGTGCGGCTGGATGTGTGAGGCGGGTTATTTGGTACGCATCGTATAGACCCCGTCCCAAACGCCTTCGGGCGGGTTGGAGATGAGTTCATCGATGCGGACCAAATAGAGTTGGGCGAGGGTGTTGTGGGCGAGTCTGTCGGCTTTTTTTTGCAATAAGGCGCGGGCTTCCGGGAACGATCCTTTACGATAGAGGGCGACCGCCTCCTCGTAGGCTTTGAGGGCGTCAAGGTCGGGTTCGGGCCGGACGACGGTGAAGGTGTCGATGGGTTTGCTTTTGCCTTTGACCTTGATGAAATCGACGGTTTGCAGCGGGTAGAAGCCGCGGATAAGCGCGGCGACGGACTCGCCGATGACAAGGGAGAGGCCGTATTCTTTGGTGACGCCTTCGAGGCGTGAGGCGAGGTTGACAGCGTCGCCGATGACGGTGAATTCCTTGCGGCGCGGGGAGCCGATGTTGCCGACAATGACCTCGCCGTGGTTGAGGCCGATGCCGTTGCGCAGTTCGGTGCAGCCCTCGGCGCGCCATTTGGTATTGAGTTGTTCCAGGCTGGTGATCATGTCCAGGGCGGAGTCCACGGCGTTACGCGCGTCGGTGACAGGATCGACCCCGGCAACGTTGCCCCAGATGGCCATGACGGCGTCGCCCATGAATTTGTCGAGGTTGCCCTTGTGGCGAAAGACACATTCCACCATTTCGCCGAGGTATTCGTTGAGCAGAGCGACGAGTTCCTGGGAGTCGGCCGACTCGGTCATTGTGGTGAATCCGCGCAGGTCGGAGAAGAGCATGGTGCAGGACTTGCGGGCGCCGCCGAGGACGTTTTCGAAGTCGTCGGACTTGTCGAGAATCTCCTGGACGATGGCGGGGGAAACGTATTTTTCGAGGGTATTGCGGGTGCGGGCGCGTTCGAGGCGTTCGAGAACGAACTGGCGCAACATGCAGGCGATACCGGAGGAGTTGAGGGCGGCGAGCGGGGTGAAAGCGATGAGCAGCCAGCCGTGGGTGTTGTAGAGCCACTGGGTGGTGACCATGAAAGCAGCGCTCCATACGAGCAGGGCAAGAGCCTGTTTGACCGGTGAGTGGATAAAACAGAGGATAAACCATGCCAGCAGCCCGCCGAATGCGATGAGCAGGACATCGGCGATCATGGAGGGCTCGTGAATGAAGTCGTCGGTCAGGATGGCACCGAGGGCGTGGAGGTGGATTTCGGGGCCGAGCATGTCGCCGAAGGGGGTGGGGTGGAAGTCGTGGTGCCAGTTGGCAGCCGGGCCGATAAGCACGATTTTACCGCGGAAGAATTCCCCGTTGGCGAAGTTTTGCTGCCATGTGGCTGAATCAAACATTTCATAAACGGGGCGTGCCCCGTAGGTGCCGGGAGGGCCGGCGTAGCGGAAAAGCGTCTGCTGCGCGCCGGGTGGCCGGTGGGAGTAGTGTCCGTATTTCAGGGCGGCCAGCGAGGACAGGGAGTGGACAAACACCCCGTCGCCCAGCGCGATCATGGGGGCGCGTTCGGCGACCCGCCTGACTTTGGAGTCTGCGTCGGGGCGGAAATTGACGGTGCCGAGGATGGTTTCCCATGGGACGCCCTGGGGCAGAACGGTATCGGGAGGCCATGCGAGGCTTTGCGACGTCCTGCCACCATGGAGTTGGACCATGATTTCATTGACCCCGAGAACCACTTCGCCGGCATGGGCGCCGACCGCCTCCTGCAGTGCTTGATCGCCGGTTCCGGGGCTGGTGAACAACAGATCGAGAACCACCGCCGCCGCGCCGACATCCGCGAGACGTTCGACCGCCTCCGCCCACACCGCACGGCTCCACGGGAAGTTCTCCTGCATGAGAAACAGCGCTTCGGATGTGTTGAATTCCTCCGGATGTGGACGGGTTTCCACGGGTTGATCGATGCCGAGAAACACCAGGTCGGGATGCACGGCGGCTTTGCGACCAAATTCGAAGCGCAGATCGGTGAACATGAACTCGATCTTCTGGAGGGGCCAGAGCTTGTCGCTCAGGCCTCTGACGTTGAGCAAGGGGCCGGTGTAATAGAATACCGCCCAAAATGCGGTGAGGTTGGCACAGATGAGGGCGTTCATCCAGACGGAGCGGTTTTTCCCGGCGGCCATGAGCGGATTGTGGACCGCATCGGGGGGGGAGGGCAAGCCTTGCCAACAACCGTTGCGTGGGTCTATCATGTCGGCATGAAACGTTGCCTGTTTTTCGCGGGATGGTTGGGTCTTTTTGTATTCGGGGTGCAAAACGTATCCGCCCAAATTCAAGTGAGCATGGCCACGGAGCGAACCGATTTTCTGCTCTACGAGTCCATTGTCCTGCGGGTCACGGCAACCAACGCCAGCAACGACACGGTCTTGCTCAACGGGCCGGGCAACACATCCTGGCTGGAATTTTTGATTTTACGGGCGGATGGCAGCAAAATCCGCGCGGAGCAGGATTTGAGTCTGCCGCCTGAGAAGCTGGAGCCCGGTGCGTCGGTGACCAAGGCGGTGGATTTGACTCCCGCTTATGTTTTGCGCAGCACCGGCCAGTATGAAGTGCGCGCGGTGGTCCGGGTTCCCGGACGCAACGATTTTGTCACCTCGTCGCTCCGTATCAATATAGGTGCCGGCAGTGCGGTCTGGAGCCGCACCTTCCGGGTGGATGGTGTTGAGCGCACGGTCAGTGCGATCCGTTTCTTGGAGAGTCGCAACACTTCCATTTACCTGCGTGTGGAGCAGCCCCAAGAAAACGTCGTTTATCCGACGCGTCGTCTTGGAAATTACGTCGCTTTCACGGATGTGGCGGTGGAGATCGACGCGGACTATGGCATTCACGTGTTACAACCGGTGGGGACCGCCGTCTATCGTTATACCCGGGCCAGTTTCAACGGTCAGATACTGCACCAAGAGGATCGGGAGGTTGCGGGAAGCACGCCGCGCTTGACCCGTCAGAGTGACGGCAGCGTGGCTGTGGCAGGAGGCAGGGGCGGCTCCTCGGATTCTGTCGCGCGTTCCAGCCGCGAGAAGCTCTCGGTATTGCAGCAGGGGCTTTGAAGGTTTCGGCGTTGGGTGCGGGGGTGGATCATCACATGGTGACATCACTGCGAACGAATTTCGGTTCCCAGGAAAGCAGGAAAGCGATCTCCCAGCATGATCCATCAGACCCCCGCCCTCCGGGCGGCTCCCAAAGCGGCGTCGCCGCTGCGCTCTGCCACCGCACTCCACGGGTCGCAGGTCAGGGCTGGACGGTGATGGTGGTGGAGGCGGAGAGTTCGGGGTAGTTGGAGAGGATCATCTTGAGGGTATAGGTGCCCGGACGGAGATGCTGGCGGAGGAGTTCGGGGGACAGCGCTTCGGTGTAGGTGAGGCGTTCTTCGGAGTTGATGAAGCTGGAGCCCGTTTGTTGAACGAAGATTTTATCCTCCGACCAGAGGTAAGCGAGTTCCTCGCCCTGGTAGATGGCAAGATCGTAGCGTTGGGCGTCTGGGAAAGAAAGGGTATAGCTGCGGCGGCCGTTGTTGCGAATGACAAGACCCACCTCCAAGGCGGTGGTCAGGCTGGAAAGGGAGATATCGGCGGGGTTGAGTTTGATTTCGACGCTGAAGTCCTTGAGGTTGATTTCGTTGGCGCGCTGGATGCGTTCGGGGTCGCCGGAGAACAGGCTGAAACGTTTGCCGGGAGGGTTGACGAACTGTTCGGGTACGGTGCGGCGGGCCGGGCGGATGTCGGCGGCGGGCAGCCATTCGGGCAACAGGAGTAGTCCGGCGAGCAGAAGAAGGGGGACGGTGCGATTCATTGGCTTTGAGACTACACGAGTGGGAGGGTTGATTCAACCCCCGATGCTGTTTTCGTCTCCCTTCCACGTAGAGGCCGTCTAAATCAACCCAGACATCCAAAGCGGTGCGAAGCACCGCAGTCCAAAACGGAACGGATTTTTCCGCGCCACCACGACGCGTCCGTCAGGGGATCACTTCGTGGGGCGGGTGTTGCGGACGCGATTGGTGGCTTTTTCGGACTTGTTGGTTTTGACGGCGAGGGCGCCTTTGGTTTTGCGCAGGTAGAAGAGTTTGCTGCGGCGAACTTTACCGGCGCTCTCGACGGCGATTTTTTCCACGAAAGGGGAATGGATGGGGAAGACACGCTCGACGCCCTCGCCATAGCTGATGCGACGGACGGTGAAGGTGGCGTTGATTCCGATTCCCTTGCGGGCGATGACGATGCCGGCAAACTGCTGGAGACGTTCTTTTTCGCCTTCGCGCACGCGGGTGGAGACTTTGACGGAATCGCCGACGCGGAAATCGGGGATGTCTTTTTTGAGTTGTGCGCCTTCGATCATTTCGATGAGTTTCATATTCTGCGGTCCTGTTGGTGTTGCGGGTGTGGCGTGGTGCGGGGAGTGCTGGTGCGGCCCCGTTGCCGGGTCCTCAACTCTCCCTGTCCGCGCCTCCATGCGGTGATTTCCGCATGGTTGCCGGTCAGAAGCACATCCGGAACGGACATGCCCATGAATTCGGCAGGGCGGGTATATTGCGGACCTTCCAGTCCGCCTTCAACACCAAAAGATTCAAAATGCGCGGATTCTTCGTTGCCGAGAACGCCGGGCAGGAGACGGATGACGGCGTCGCAGACGACGAGGGCGGGCAGGGTGCCGTTGGTCAGGACGTAGTCGCCGATGGATATTTCGTCGTCGATCCAGCCCTGGCGGACGCGTTCGTCGATTCCTTCGTAGTGGCCGCTGACGAGGATGAGGCGTGGGAGGGCGGCCAGCTCGCGGGCGGTTTCTTGGGTGAAGGTGCGGCCTTCGGGGGTCATGTAGATGACGCGGGCGGGTTCGGGGAAGGCGGCACGGGCGGCTTCGATGGCGGCGACCAGGGGTTCGGGTTTCATGACCATTCCGGGGCCGCCGCCGAATGGGCGGTCATCGACGACCCGGTGTTTATCGGTGGCGTGATCGCGAATGTTGACGGCGGAGATCGTGGCGATTCCCTGGTTGCGGGCGCGCTGCATCATGCTGGAGGTCAAGGGGCCGTCCAACATGGCGGGAAAGAGCGTGAGGATTTGAATGTTCATGGGTAGGCGGACCCCGGTCCCGGGAACACTTCGGTTTTTGCGCCCCCCGCTGAATTCACGCGGCGGGGTTCATGCGGCGGCGGGGGGTTCGTCCATGATGTCGAGATGGATTTTTTTCCCGTCGCGGGCGGCGGCGGCGTGGAGGAGGTCGCGAATGGCACCGATGGTTTTGCCGCGTTTGCCGATGACCCGCCCGATGTCGGAGGGGTTGAGGCGGATGAGGTAGGCGGTGGAGCCGTCGTCGCGCACGGTTTCCTCGACATCGACTTCATCGGCGTATTTCACCAGGGATGAGACCACGAACTCGATGAAGTATTTCATGGTGAGGGGCGCGGACGCATGGTCCGCGTGTGAGCGTGACCGGATCAGGCCGCCGCGGGTGCGGAGGCGCGGGCCTTTTTGATGAGGCTGGTGACGGTTTCCGAAGCCTTGGCGCCCTGGTTCAGCCAGTAGTCGATGCGGTCAAGTTTGAGCGCGGAGACCTGGTTCTGTTCCTTGGGATCGTAGGAGCCGACTTGTTCGATGAACTTGCCGTCGCGGGGGCTGCGTTTGTCGGATACCACCACGCGGTAGTAGGGCCGGTTTTTTGTTCCTTCTCTTCTGAGTCGAATGACCACCATAACTGTTCCTTTTGTTTGCTGCTTCAGCGATTCCCCAGCATCTTCATGAGCCGGTTCTGGTTGAAGCCGCCGCGGGCAAGTTTGCCCATCATTTTTTTCATGTCCCGGAAGCGGGAGAGGACCTGGTTGACTTCGGTCACGGTCGTCCCACTGCCGGATGCAATCCGTTGCCGACGGCGCGCGTTGATCAACTCCGGCCTGCGTCGTTCCAAAAAAGTCATGGAACAAATGATGGCCTCGGTCCGTTTCAACCCGTTCTCGTCGAGAGCGGAGGGTGGGATATTAGTCATGCCGGGCATCATGCCAAGCAGATTCTGCAACGGGCCGAGTTTCTTGAGTTGGCGGAACTGGTCGAGAAAGTCCTGGAGGTCGAAGGAGCGGGACTTGAGTTTTTGTTCGAGGCGGGAGGCGTCTTCGATGTCGATGGTCTCGGTGACCTGTTGGGCCAGCCCGTAGAGGTCGCCCATGCCGAGGAGGCGACGGACGAGGCGGTCGGGGTTGAATTCCTCGAAGTCGGAGGTTTTTTCGCCGGTGCCCAGATATTTGAGGGGGCAGCCGGTGAGTTCCTGAAGGGTGAGGGCGGCACCGCCGCGGGCGTCGCCGTCGAATTTGGAGAGAATGATGCCGGTGAGGGGAGCCGCCTGTTGGAAAGCGCGGGCGACGTTGGCGGCATTCTGGCCGGTGGCGGCGTCGGCGACCAGCAGGGTCTCGGTGGGTTGGATGAGGCCGATGGCGGTTTTGAGTTCATCGAGCAGGGCCTGATCGAGTTCGAGTCGCCCGGCGAGGTCGTGAATGCGGACGTCGGCGTTGTGAAAGGCCTCGTCGGAGGAGATGCGGCGGAGGTAGGCGGGGAGGTCCTCACCGGGGTTGGGGCGGAGGACGGGGATGTCCAGCTGGCGGCCGAGGGTTTCCAATTGGTCGGCGGCGGCGGGGCGGGAGAGGTCGGCGGCGATGAGCAAGGGCTTGGCGCCCTGTTTGGCGAGGAGGCGGGCGAGTTTGGCGGCGCTGGTGGTTTTGCCGGCGCCGTTGAGACCGCAGAGCGCGACGGAGAGCGGGCGTTGGGGGGACAGGGTGCCGGCACCTCCGGCGGAGAGGAAAGAGACCAGTTCGTCGTGGACGATTTTGACAAAAAGGTCGCCAGGCCGGACGCTGGAGGAAACTTCCTCGCCGAGGGCGCGTTCTTTGATGTTGTCGCAGAAGCGTTTGGCGGTCTGGTAATTGACGTCGGCGGCGAGGAGGGCCATGCGGACCTCGCGCAGGCTTTCGGAGATATTGGCGTCGGTGAGTTTGCCGAAGCCGCGGAGTTTTTTGAAGACCGACTGGAATTTTTCTGCGAGGGCGTTCATGGGGCCTGGTGGAGAGAGGGCATGGCCTCCACGGCGTCGAGGATGACATGGAGAATCCAGGTGTGAATTTCTTGGATGCGGGCGGACTCGGAGGATGGGACGATGACCGGGTGGGCGGCGATGGATGCGGCGGCGCCGCCGTCTTTGCCGAGGAGGGCGACGGTGGCGAGTCCGAGTTGGTTGGCGGTGCGGAGGGCGTTGAGAATATTGGGGGAGTTGCCGCTGGTGCTGAAGGCGACCAGGACATCGCCGGGCCGTCCGAGGGCCTCGACCTGGCGGGCGAAGACGTGGTCGAAGGACCAGTCGTTGGCGATGCAGGTAAGGGCGGCGGCGTCGGCGGCGAGGTTGACGGCGGGTAGGGCGCGGCGTGGGGCGAGGTATTTGCCGGTGAGTTCCTCGGCGAGGTGGGCGGCGTCGCAGGCGCTGCCGCCGTTGCCGCAGGCCAGTAATTTACCGCCGTTGGAAAAACAGTTGGTAATCACGTTCTGAACCGCTTGGATATGGGGCAGGAGTTCGCGGGTTTTCTCCGCGGTTTGGATGAGCGCCTCAAGCTGGGGGGCTGGACCGGACATGGACTTCGAAGCATATTCAAGCAGCGCCGGATGTCATGAACATAATCGACCGTTATCTTTTGAAATCGTTGCTGGTGCCGTTCGCGGTCTGCTTCACCGCCTTCTATATGTTCTGGGTGATCTATGACATGTTCAGCACACTGCCGGACATGCTGAAGCATGGGGCACCATTGCTTTACGCGGTGGAATTGTACATCACCCAACTGCCGCGGATCGCGCAGATCATCCTGCCGATCTGTTATTTTTTCGCGGTCCTGTATGTGTTGGTGGGGCTGTCCAACAATCAGGAACTGGTGGCGTTGCAGTCCGGGGGGCGGAGCCTGGCGCGCATCTCGGTGCCGTTTTTTCTGCTCTCCTTTCTGGTGGCCGGGGCGCAGCTGATGTTGTTTGTGCGGTGGACACCGGAGGCGGCCCAGCGCAAGGAGGAGGTGGAGGCGCGCATCTCCGGACGCGAACACCGGGCGCAGACATTTCGCGCGGTGGTTTATAAGAATCCAAAGACGGGCACGATGTGGTATGTGCAGGAGGTGGCACCGTCCGAGGGGGTGGTGCGTCAGGCGGAAATTCTGGTCACTGACGAGCTGGGGCGCGACAAAACGAAATACTTCGTGGCGCGGGGCAACTACCGTGACGGTTACTGGGACTTGGCGGGCATTCGCAAGGTGGAGTTTGATCGCGACGGCACGGCCGCGGCACCGGAGGACGTGGCGCAACTGGATGCGTTTTTTCTGACCGAGCCCCCCGGACAGCTGGTGTCGGTGCAACGGCGGTCGCGTGAAATCCCCTGGGGGGAGCTGGTGGATTTTATTCACGCGCCCTACCGCCCCCCGCCGATCCGGATGGCACCGTATATGACCGAACATTACTACCGGATGGCCTATCCGTTTTTCAGCCCGGTGCTGTGTTTGTTCGCCTTCGGCATGGGCATCACCACCAACCGCCAGAACAAGGCGGCCTCGGCCTTTCGTTGCCTGGGTGTGATGCTGGCATTGCTGGTATGGTTGAATTTGTCGCTGGCACTGGGGGACGGGATGAGAATTTCCGCGTTTCTGGCCGGATGGAACACGGTATTGATGTTCGGCGCGGCGGGATTGGCAATGTTCGCCCACCGGGTCGGGTGGTGGTGGGAGTTGATGCATTATAGCGTTTCTCAGAAGTTTCCTGAAATTGCGCAGGTTTGAGCTACGGAGTCT
>CAZTYG010000068.1:2625-9222 GCA_964617445.1 uncultured Blastochloridaceae bacterium | reverse complement strand
GAGTGCAACCTTGCCAAGGTTGATGTCGAGGGTTCGAATCCCTTCACCCGCTCCCCTTCTACTCTGTTGGAAGGCGCTCCCCCCTCGGGGATTTCTCTGCACATTCCTTTCTTACTCCGCTATAATAGCGGAGTAGCATTCAACCTTCCAGCAGGATTTTGTGATCATTTGATCAGGGAAATAGACGCAGTCTCTGCGCAAAAAAGTTTTTTTCATGGAGAAAAAGGCCCCCCTATCAGCCGTTGGATTATTCTACCCAGCGAGGCTAAGTGCCGTAGCCCACTCCGCACTGAAGGTGGACCATGACCAAACTGGGGCCGTGTTCTCTGTCAGTAGCCTTGGATATATCCGTATTATTCGGTTGCATTGGCAGGCCGCGCTGGGCTGGCTTCGCTCGTTGCAGAGGGGGCCAACCCTCTTTCCTTCATGACATTATCCACCGCTTCCCAGAGGATTTCCCAAATTCAGCTCTGCCCCCCCTGGTCGTCGGCCTGGAGAAGACCATCTGCGAAAGTGGAACACAGCAGGGGTTGGGTTCCACTTTCGCAGATGGCGGGATGTTACGGGCATTCCTGGAATCCTCCTTCTGGCTAAACGAGGCCTACGCCGTCGAAAGTCCTGTTGCCGCAGTGCCCAAGGGCAAGAAACGCTGCCCGCGCTGCAACGAGATCAAGGACGAGGGGGAGTTTTACGGGGATCGCCCTGCATGCAAGAAATGCCTGAGTGAGGCGGCGCGCAAAACGTATCAGGAACGCAAAAAGGGGGAGTTCCAAAAGTTGCCCCGAAACATCAGATCTAGCTGAGACGGATGGATGGTCATCTGGCCAGTCGGATCCCGGCGTCGGAGGGTGAGGGGAGTCAGCTACAGATTTGTCCGGCAACGAATGAACTGCTTTTTTTGCGTAGTGGCGTTGCCTGGGATCAGCCCACCACCGCTTCAACGCCTGGGTCACGAAGCAGCATACGAGACAACCTTTGGACATGAATTCTCCACGGGATTGTAGCTCGGCTTCGATGTCCCCCAATATACGGTCTGGATTCACTGGTATTTGGAGTGTTTCCCCATCCAAATAGATCTCGGCGATGACCTTACGGCTTCTACTGGCGTACAATATCCATCCCCCGATCAGGGCTAGGGGAACGAGGCAGGGTAGTAGCTTATTGCTATTCATTCCGAGGAT
The DNA here is from genome assembly GCA_964617445.1 of uncultured Blastochloridaceae bacterium. Taxonomy (GTDB): domain Bacteria; phylum Verrucomicrobiota; class Verrucomicrobiia; order Methylacidiphilales; family CAZTYG01; genus CAZTYG01. Next base: position 8,041 of record CAZTYG010000068.1, on the reverse strand, counting down.
ATGCTTCCCCAACACCTTTGGGTCAAGTTGGCGAAGGACGGCTGGGGGGGGGGGATGAACACTCCTGACAGTGGCGGTGTGGCGGAAAAAATTCACAAAACAGGGTGAACCGCAGGGGTGCCGACGCTAGTATAGAGAGGGTAATGAAAACCCAACCTGCAAGCGAAACTGGCAATACCACAACACTGAAACGCATTTCACGGGAAACCGGCATCCCCTTGGGGGTGCTGAGCAAGGCCGTGAAGTCGGGCGAATTGAAGCCGAGCCGAAAGGGGATTCTTCGTTGGCTGCAAACCAAGAAAGTTGCCGTAGGGCCAGTATCTTAGTTTGTGTCCAAGGTCAAAACCGCCAAGAAAATCCCCACGCCCAGCTTCCCCTTGCTGGACAAGTCGCGCCTGGCCCGTCGCTACGGGGTGACGGTCTCCTGTATCGAGAAATGGATGGAGGAGGGGAAGGTGCCCTACTACAGGTTGTCGTCGCGGGTGGTGCGGTTTGACCCCCTTGAGTGCGACCGTCGCCTGTTGGCCGAGTATCGCGCCGCCACCGCAGGGGCCAAACGTCGCACGGTCCGGTTGCACGACCCCCCGAACCAGCTAACCCTTGACCTGGACCTCCGGGGACTGAACCGCCCCTCAAAGCCGAAGGGGAAAGCCAGCCATCTCATGAGACTCCCCTTCCGCCAAAGCTGGCGAACCTGGCATGTGGGATTCGCACGCTGATTGGCCGAATTTTCACGGGTACTTGACAAAAGAGTCGTCGACGAGCTTAACCTCGTATGACCACAGTTGTCCCCCTCGATCCCCCCGCACCGCCCGGCGCCATAGCCACAAATTGCCGGAGAAAATCCTCTGCAACCAGAGTGGGACATGGGGGCATATTGGCAGTTTTTACGCATCGGCACCCAGCCGCGCCGCGCGCCGTTTTGGGCCCCCAAAATCGCGATTTTACTCTGTTGAAATCCAAAAGGATACCGGAAGAAGTGCGGTTGCTTCGCAACCGAAGGTTATCTAGGGCATGGAAAGGAGGTAAGAAATCATGAGTGATTATAATAATTATCCCAAGCCCGACCAAGGCCCTTATTATGTATGGATCGCATTCATCATCTTTATGGTGGTGATGTATGTGCTGCGTTCCTATATGTTGTTCTCCTGAGGGGTCTTTGGGTCCTGGTTAAGCGAATATTGCTTGACCAGGACCGCCAAAGATTCGGTTATCAAGTCGCCATGACCTTCTAGAGCTAGGCGCTTAATGCTAGCAGGCGTATGCGACAGCTTAAATTCTATTGCAATAATGGACTGAATGTCCTTGATCGTTTTTCCGTGTTGATCACGCATGGCAAGTGCCAAGGAAAATCTAGAAGCATACGCAATCACCGCATTGCGCTGACGCTCACAACGCATGTGCTTGAGGATCAAATAAGCAGTCAGCAATCCTAATGCTATAAACATAAAGTTCTGGTAAACTAAATATGGGCGTTTCTCTGCATTCCTCATTTCTCCGGTCCATTTGACAGATTGCACTTCATTTATTGCAGAAGCTCCATTTTCAGATTCTGCAGTTGTCCTTGGCGATGGCTTCAACTCAACTTCTACACCCCGAGCGCTGCCGGGCATATTACTGTTATGTGGAAAAATAATGACCAAGCCCATAATGATAGTAATCGCCAGCGCGAGAGATGATGCGAGTACATTATATGATTCGACAGGCTTAGTGGCCTGTACGGTCATGTTCACAAATTTTTCTGAGTATTCGTATATATCCATAAGATGATCCCGATACAGGCTTGTTACGGCCCAGTGAAAATCGATCTACTGTTACTAGAAAAATATTCTTCGTGTAGCGAAAAATGTCCCATTCACCCCCCCATACCCCTGCGTGCCTCAAGCATCTGGCTGCGGGCGCGGGAGCGCGGACGCGGCTGTTGAGGGCTGGTCCCGGCCAACGGAAAACTGAGGGTCACTGTGGTTCCTTTGTCAGTTGAACTCTCGGCGGCCACGCTGCCTCCATGCAGTTCGACAATCTCTTTGACGATCGCCAAACCCAAGCCGCTGCTTCCGCTTCGGACCTGGTTGCGGGCTTCCTGACTGCGGTAAAAGCGGTCGAAAATGTGGGGCAGTTCAGTCGCATCGATGCCGATGCCCCGGTCGCGCACGCGGATGAGCAGGCTTTCATTTTCCACTCCCGCCCACAGATGCACGTATTTCTCACCGGGGGAATATTGCACGGCGTTCTCAACGAGGTTGAGCAACACCAATTGCAAGCGCTCGCGGTCACCCTGCAGAGGGGGAGTTCCGGCCTCGACTTCCACGTCGAATCCCACCTCCAGGCTGCCGGTGCCCACTTGATAGCCTTCGACGATTCCGGTTAAAAATCCGTGCAAAGGAATGTCCTGAAGTTCCAGTTTGATGGTTTTCTTGGAGGCCTGGGTGAGCAGAAGAAGCTCGTTGACCAGGGTGCCGAGCCTCTGTGCGTTGGTCCGTATTTTTTGCAGGGCCATGTTGCGATCGGCGGCGGGGAGATTCGGCTGCGATAGCAGGGTTTCGACATATCCCTGAAAAATGGAGAGGGGGGTGCGCAACTCATCGGCCATGTTTTCTGCGAAAACCGCGCGCACATCCTCGAGTTCGCGCATCCGTGTCACGTCGTTGAAAAGCACGACGACGGCCTGGGTCGTGCCGTCCCGTGGGCGCATGGGAATCGCAGAGACCTCGAAGTGTCGCAGACGGCCCTGACGGCCGCGCAACTGGCGTTCGATGCGCGTGGTCTGAGGTTTATTGGTCTCATAGGCGGTGCGGACCAGTCCTTCCACCGAGGCGTCCCGGAGAACCTCCATGAGTTTCCGCTGCAACGGACTCTGGGTAAGTTGAAACAGATTCATGAACTCCGCGTTAACCAGAGTGATACGGCGAGCATCATCCACGACCATGATTCCTTCGAACACGCTGGCCAGGATAAGCTGGTGGAAAAACTCCGCCTGGCGCAACTCATCATCTCCGGCCGCCGCCTTCTCTTTGAGCTGTTCCATGCGGCGCTTGACCGCCGCCAGCTCGCGATGAACCGGAAGCAGCCAGTAGAGCGGGCCCACCGTGGGCTTGGAGGGAAAGACCCCGCCATTGGACAACGAGGCCGCCCAACGTTCAATGGTCTGCGCCGGGCGGATGCCCAGAAAGTAGATGGTGCTGATGATGAAGCCCACGGATAAAACCGTGAGCAATATGGTCATGGAAATCATTCGAAAAACCTGCCTCTCCTAGATTGGCTTACGGCGCATTTGGGGAAAAACAATGTGGGTGGCACCGTCAAATAACCACCTATTTTACAACTTTTTTTCATGTTAGTACCCTCCGGTAAAACCCGCCATTGGCCGCTACCAACAGCAGGGTGCTCAACAGCACCGTCGCGCTGGTCATTGCCATCGCCTGGGAAAAATCACCCTGTTCAAACTGGTTGAAGATGAAGGCCCCGATGGTCTGGACTCCCGGGGGCAGCAGCATAATGGAGGCGACCCAGTCGCGCAGGCACAGGATGGTGATGGTCACCCACGCCACAAACAGGCTCGGACGGATCAAGGGAAAAACCACCCGCCGGATGATCTTCGCGTGGGAAACTCCCAAACAAGCTGCGGCGTTTTCGAGCTTGGGAGACCTGCTGCATGGCCGCATCGCCGAAACGCAGGGCGATGGCCTGGTAAATGGCGACATAGGCGATGAGCAGAATGGTGACGTTGCCATAGACCGGGAGAGGCACCCATGCCGCGTTCCACGCCAGAATCAAAGCCACGGCGACCACGATATTGGGCACCACCCTTGGCAGCAGGGACATATGGTCGAGCGCTGACACTGCGGGGCCGCGAAAGCGGGCCAGGGCATACGAGGTTACCCCGCCCACCACCACACAGATCGTGGCTGCGGACAAGCTGAGCACCAAGCTGGTGCTCAGTGCTTCCAGCCCACGCGAGCCTGGTTCCAGAATGGCGGCGTAGTGCGCCAGAGTGAAAGAGGGGCTGCCGTCCCTCCAGCTCTCCATCACACTCATCAGGAGCACCGCCAGATTTGGTAGAATCGAGCTGAAGAGGAAAAGCCCGATGAAAAACGCCCACGCCAAAGTCTGTCTGCCCAATCCAAGTCGCATCAACCGGCCCACCGGCGGACGCTCGGAATGGTAGGCGCGGCTGGCGAGGAAAAACCGGCTCAGGGAAAGCAGCACCATCGCGGTTATGGCCAGCAGGGACGCCAGCGCCGTCGCCAGCGGCAGATCCACCGGCCAGGTGGTCACCAATTCGTAGATCATCGAGGGGAGCAGGGGCAGATTGGAGCGCGGACCGAGCACCGCCGCCACGCCGAAGTTCGAGAGCGTATCAATGAAGACCAGAATGCCGGCGTTGAGCAGGGCCGGAAATAGAAGCGGCAAGGTGATGCGTAAGGAGAGCTTCCACCAAGGCACCCCCAGGCAGCGGGCCGCGTCCTCCACACGGGTGGAGATCGAATGTAGCGCCGCCTCCACCAGCAAGGCCACCGCACCGAAAGAGGTCAGAGTCATCACCAGAGCCACGCCCCAGAAGCTAAAGAATGTGGATCTCATCCACTCCGGTATGGGAAAGGTGAAGGTGTCCACCAAGCCGTTGGGCTGGAAGAGGAGCACGTAGGCCAGTGCCAGCAGGTAAGGCGGGGCCATCACCGGGACCAATAAAGAGATACGGAGCATACCCTTGCCGCGCAAGTTGGTCCGGGCCATCAGCCATCCGGCCGGTAGTCCCAGAATCCATGAAGCGGCGGTCGCGGCGGTCGCGCAGGCCAGTGAATTGCGCCACATATCTCCCAGACCGGGAGTCTGTAACATTTCCCGATAGGGCTCCAGAAAGCCCTCCAGACTGCCGCCCCCCAGATTCGGAAACACACTGACCAAGAGTAAAATGAGCAGGGGATAGCCGAACGTGGCCACACCGGCGGCCAGCCCCAACCACACCGGCCAGGGGAAATTGCGCGGGCCCTTGGGTAAAACTACCTGGAGCATGCGGATTTTCTTGTTTTGCATCAACATGTCCGCTTCCCGAAGGCCAAACACACGTCCTTCGCTTGAAATTCGTCACTTGAAAATTGGAAACGCTTGCTCATCGCACCGACCTTTCGATCTCATAGACAAACCGCCGCAGGGTGGTCCTCTGCTCATGCATCGCCGCAGCCGGATCGCCACTCATCACCACCAGCGGCGGTGCCTGCCTCCGTAGCTCGCTTGGCTCGACGTCCAGCCTTGCGGGGATCAAATGCTCGGCGGCCACCATCGCCTGCGCCTCCTCGCCCAGATAAAACAACACGAATGCCGCCGCCTGCTCCTGCATCCGGCTTTTTTTGAGAATGGCGATGGGGCGGGAGCTTACCGGACTCCCGGAGGCAGGAAAATGCATCGCCAACGGCTC
>CAZTYG010000068.1:2334-2615 GCA_964617445.1 uncultured Blastochloridaceae bacterium | reverse complement strand
GGCAGCCAGCACCGCATCGTGGGCACCGAGAATCAGACTGGTCAGTGCCTGACTGTTGGGTCCGGAAACCTGCAGTCCGTTGGTCCGGGCATTTTTTAAGCCCGGCCAGAAACGCTCCGGATCAGTTTGATGAAATGCCATCACAAATTCCCCGCTCGAGCCCGACTGAGTCGGGGAAGGCATGATTGCCGACCCGCGGAATTCGCCATTGAAGAAATCCTCCCATTCCAGAGCCGGGTCATATCGATCCCGGCGCACCGCGATGCCGAGGGCGCAGGCGC
>CAZTYG010000068.1:0-2324 GCA_964617445.1 uncultured Blastochloridaceae bacterium | reverse complement strand
ATAAAATCCGTCGGGGTCGTTCCATGCCGCCATTAGGGGCAAATTGGATAGATCAGGTAGAGGGGCGAGCAACTTCATGTCTTTGAGCACCTCGGCAGCCGTCTGCCCGGCCAATACCACGACATCGGCCTGCGGGCGGTATTGCTCGGCATGCAGCTTGGCCATTACCTCCCCGGTCGTGGCGGAATAAAGCCGCGTGCGCACCCCGGTGCGCTCCTCATAAGCCGCGCATATTTTTTCCGCAAGCCCGCGGGGTCCGGCCGAATACACGGTTAATACCCCGCCCGCATCCCGATTCCCGCATCCCATCGGCAACAACGCGGCGAGCAGGACCGCACATAAAGCCCCCATGCGGCGGCTACATACGTGGTTCCCAATCGAAAATCGAAAATCGTCCATCGAAAATCTCCTCTTAATCCTCTACGAACGTGACGTTTTTCGGATCGAATTCCACGATCACCTCGCTGTCCAAAGGAAGCGGTTCGGTGGTGAATCCCCGGAATACCTCCCCCTTGCTGGTCACCGCATGAACCTCATTGCGCTCACCGGTGAAGATGTTCTTCTGACATACTGCGCGCCACTGCACGAGTCCCTCTTCGGGGAACTCGGGTCCTTGTGAGAAAGGAAAGATGCGCACCAGTTCACGGCGGATGAGAAGATGCCCGCGCCGGACCTTCGGGGGGTGAGGGGGGAATACCTTTTCGCCACCGGGAAGACGCATCACCTCCAGCTCATGGGTGTAGGGGAAGCAGTTGGCATTGCCCAGAAAGGCGGCGGTGAAAGTGGTGGCCGGGAATTCATAAATCTCACGCGGACCCGCCATCTGCTCGATCCTTCCCTCATTCATCACGCACACATGGTGGGCCACCGTCATGGCTTCGGTTTGGTCGTGGGTCACGTAGAGCGTGGTGATGCCCAACCGGCGAATCAGACTGGCGATTTCATCGCGCAATTCCTCGCGCAAATTGGTGTCCAACGACGCCAGCGGCTCGTCCATCAGCAGCACCGAGGGTTCAACCACCACGGCGCGGGCGATAGCCACCCGCTGTTGCTGACCGCCTGAGAGGGTTGAGGGCATTCGGTGGCGCAGTTCGTAAATGCCCACCCGCCGCAACGCCTCCTCCACCTTGTCTTGAATCGTTGCCCGGTCTATGCCCAGATGCTCAAGGCCGAATGCCGTGTTCTCCGCGATCGTCATGTGCGGCCAGAGACTCAGATCCTGAAAAACCATGGCAAACCGCCGCTCCTGTGCGCTCAGACTGAATCCCGTATCGCCGTCCTCGATGAGTCGGCTATCCTGATAAATCTGGCCGGAATCGGCGGGAAGCAGTCCTGCGATGATGTTGAGAAGCGTGGATTTTCCGCAACCCGAGGGACCCAACAAAGCGAGGCACTCACCCTTGGGCAGGCCGAAAGACACATCGTGCAGCACCCTGGTTTCTCCGTAGCTCTTGTTGATGGACTCTACCCGTAAATACGACATATGATCTTCCTTTTCTCTGACCGAGCGCAACGACTCAATCATGCAGTCCTTTGAAATGGACACCTTTCCCGGCAAACTTCTCCAATAAGGTCGTGCCCTTTGCTCCCTCAGCGGCTCTTCGTTCGCACTCATAGCAAGATGGTTCCATTGGATGTTCGATGCTGGCTGTTCAGCGCCCTTCCCAAATCAATCGTGGCCACGCGAAAATCTCCACCCTCCTCATTCCTCAGGAGCCATGGGAGGTAGTTGCATTCCCGTGCCCGCCGCTTGTCCATCGGGATCGATTGAGACCCTGCCTGACAAGCGGTATAAAATCACGGCAGGCTGACCGATGGCGGCCGAGGTTGTGGTCGAGGCAACAGGCAAACCCAAAGCTTCATCGAGCCTGGAGGCCATGACAGGTAAATTCAGATTCCCGTTTGCAGGTCTTGCCACAGTGCCGCGTGTATCGAAAGCGACCGCCACCACCGTTTCCGGGCCCCGCGGCAGCTCCTCTCCCAACACCACCGCCTCGGTAGTGACGAACAGTGACTCCGGACTGACGTGGTCGAATGCCGTCCCCTTCGGCAAGGTCATCCAGCGGCTCAGGGAAATGAAATCGGGCTGAGGTGTGCCGGCCTCTGCGGCCTCCTCGATTTCTTCCATAGTCGGCTCGCGGAACAGGATATATGCCGCGTAACGCAAAGCCGGGTCCGGATGACTTTCATCCGCGACTCCGAAATAGACATTCACTCCCTTTTCGATCGCGGTCACCCGGGCCAGTTCCAGCGACTGCATCACCTGAGCTGCCGCAGTTCGGGTATCGCCCCCGCGGTTCATGTGATTAGCCGCACCGGCCCCC
>CAZTYG010000067.1:0-9280 GCA_964617445.1 uncultured Blastochloridaceae bacterium | reverse complement strand
GCTGAGGTTTCCACGTCTAAGACCAGAGTTTGTTCATCCTCCGTCCATTCGGCAACGGCTTTCAAATCCTCCGCCGCCACGGCCCCACCCCTGTCTCCGGCCTGATCGACTACGAACTCCTCCTCCCCATCCCCGCAGAGCTCCGACAACTCGTTGAATAAAATCAAACCGCCTCGGCACACCCCCCGGCCTCCGCTTGCAACAACGCCGCCGCATGACGCGCGAAATGACCGCGCATATCGCCCGCGTAACTTACCAGGATTCTCCGCCCTCCCCCCCCTGCGTTGTCCCCGCCCAGATACAATCCACGGGCAAGATGCAGCTCGCGCAACGCTAGATTGCGCGCTTCCGTTTCAATCGGATCGTCTTGCGCGCACGCCACCGCCGCTGCCGTTGCGTCCTGCGTGTGCCCACGAACCCCCGGTCGCGCCAACAACGCCGTCACTGCCACGTTCAACCGTTCGTCCTTGAGAATGCCGGCCGCCACGGCCACCGCACGACAATGGGAAAACTCCGCGTCCCCGCCCAATTGTTCCGCCTTCTCCGCAATGACCGCCGCCGCACCCTGCGAACGGCTCCCGGCGAGCGCAATGATCCGCGCGTCCAGTTTGCTCATGCTCCGCCCGAACTGGCCCATCCCGCGGTAGTTCCAGCCCTCGTCCCATTCCGCCGCGCGCACCACACGCTCCAGCACCGCACCCCCTTCCGGCCTCCCCATCAGCCCCAGAACCGTCGCGCAAACCGCCGCAAGTTCTTCATCTCCACCGGCCGACCGCAATCTCTCGATCAACAGCCCGGCGGCCTCCTCCGGATGTGCGAAGAGAACCGCGGCTTCGAACAACCCGTCCGGAGTCCCCGATGCCGCCGCACCCAGCGCGTCCGCACCCAGCGGAAACGAATCCCCATGCGACAACACCTCATCGTCCAAAATCCCCAGCCCGGTCAGACGGTGTTGCAGTCCGCGAATGTCCAGTCCCCGCAACGGACATCCCCGCGCCGAAGCCTCCGCCGCCGCCATCCCCGCCGCATACCCCTGGTTCTGCACATCCGCCTGCATGCGAACGACCGGAATCGCGTCCCGGTGCGCGCTGATTCCCAAACCCGTCACCAGCACGTTCGACACCCCGGACGGCAGCAGACAACGGAACGGAACATGCGCACGCAATGGCTTCTTGTCAGGCGGCGCCACCATGAACACCGGATGAATGGTGAATCCATGGGTGTCGAAATTGCTTTCCGCGGTATTGATCGTGTCAGGAAACGTCCTCCCCGCCAGGATATCCAGTGGCGATAACTCAAGATCGCCGATGATCTGGCGACGCTCCCGCGAGTCCACCAGCGGTGAAACATCAAACTCCCCGGCAAACTTCGCCCGTGCCACCACATGGGCGTGCGTCACCCCGGCGACATCACTGTCGTCAATGAACGTGTGGTCGGTGTTGCGATAATCCATCGTTGGACACCGCGGGGATAGCCCTGTGCCCTGCACCGCCACATGGCCGGCCGCGTTTCCGGTCGCGTCCACCACCGTGCCGACCCGCACCCGCCCGCACCCATAAGGCGTGGACACCAGCACAGAACGAACGTTCTCCCCTTCCTTCTCCACACCAAATGCAAAACTCCCCAACCACGCCGCACCCCCCGCTTCCAACAGTGCGCGGTGATACCACGCCATCTTCAGTTCCGGATTCCATCGTCGGTTCTTTTTCTCCGCGCGCTCCGGGTCCAGCACATCCATGCCCCGGTCCAACTCGGCGGTAAAGCCCACACGGTTGCCAAAGTAATACGATGCAATCAATCCCAGCGTGCCCACGCCACCCAATCCGTGCTGCATCTCCAACACGATGGTTGCCGCCCCCGAACGGGCAGCCGCGATCGCCGCCGGCGCTCCCCCGGTGCCGCCTCCAGCCACCAGAACATCGCATTGCCCCATATCCCTCCAGCCGGAAATATCGACACGAACCACCTTGCCCCCACCATCCGGACGCACAAACGCCGGGGAAAAACCAACTTCGCTCGCCGACACCCCCGACCCGCCATCGCCTCCACATCCAGTATCCATAACCACCGGTTCCAAAAAATCGGCCCCCTCCATCGCTTCCCCCGCACACCGCCCGGCATGACGCCCCAACTCCACCGACCCCGCAAATGTTCCCACCCGCGCCAGCGATGGCTCATCCAGTGGAAGCAACGGCCCCGCGAGATACAGGCCCTCCATAATTTTTCCATACACGTCAAACGCCTCCCGCAAATCCAGCGTCACCGCACCCTCCACCGCCAACACCCGCGTACTGCCGCAAACCACCTGATCCGCACTGCAAAGAAATTCTGCATCCACCACGCCCGCCCGCAACCGGTGTTCCATTCCCGCCAGCGCGAAGGTTTCCCCATCCGCACCTCCTACCCCATCGACCCGCCCCACGCAGTCCAACTCCAACCGGAACAACGGACACCCCGCCGCCTCCCCATTCTTGTTCCGCCACTCCGCATCCAGCGGCAACCTCGTTCCGCGACCCTTCCACCCCTCAGGAAGTTCCGCCGCCGCCACCACAAGCGTCGCCCCACCCGGCATCCCCCGATCCTTCGTCCGCACCCCCGGCGATAATCCGACACCCACCCCATACGCCGTCATGTCCAATACCAAACGACAGCGCACCGCGGTAAGCGATGTCCGGAACGCCAGCACCACCCCGGCCACCACCCCTTTGCCATCTCGCAACAAACCCACCGGTCGCGACAAAAAACAAAACGGGATACCCGCCCCCAACAACGCGCGGTCCAGCGCACCTTTGATCCGTGCGGGATTCAACGGCAGTCCTGCGTCATACCCTGCGATTTCGCGCAGCAGCGGGTCGCCGCCGACTTCCACCTCCGCGTATTCATACGTTCCCGCCGATTCCGAACCAAAATACGGACGGTCGGAAACCACATACACCGACCGGCCCGCCCGTTTGATCTCCAACGCAGCGGCCACCGCCCCGCTGCACGACCCCAGCACCACCACATCCACAGCCGACACAACCGGAATTTCCAACCCACACGATGAGATATTTTTCATGTTCCCATTCTCCGCTTTCCGCCCTTCGGGCAAAGCGTCATGTGCTGTATCTTCTGCTCCCGACATTGTATTTTTTGCTCACCTGCTCTTTCTCCTTTCCGCCCCGCCGCCGCCGCCGCAAGCTGGTGGACATGCCCGCGTCCGCGCCCACCGCCCCCGAACGCCCCTCCCGCCCGCTCCTTTCCCTCGTTGTCCCCGTCCACAACGAAGAATCCTGCGTCCCCCCGTTCCTCGACGCGGTCCGCCGCGTGATCGACGGCTTGAACGCCGAGTGGGAAGTTGTCTTCGTCAACGACGGCTCCACCGACGGCACCCTTCCACTCCTGCTCGATCTCTGCGCCCGTGAACCCCGCATCCGCGTTGCCAATCTCTCACGCAACTTTGGCAAAGAGGCCGCCCTCACCGCCGGCGTGGACCTCGCCGCCGGCGACTGCGTCGTGCCCATGGACGCCGACCTCCAGGACCCCCCGGAACTCATCGCCGATTTCCTCGCCCAATGGCGCGCCGGTTACGATGTGATCGTCGGTGTGCGCACCGACCGCCACTCCGACTCCTGGGCCAAACGCGCCGCCGCCGCCACTTTCTACCGCGTCTTCAACCACCTCTCTCCGCTCCACATCCCCGAAAACGCCGGCGACTTCCGCCTCATCGACCGCCGCGTCGTTCGCGCTATCCAGCAACTCCCCGAACGCAACCGCTTTATGAAGGGACTCTTCGCCTGGGTCGGCTACCCCACCACCACCGTCCCCTACGCCCGCCCCCCGCGCCAGTCCGGTACCACCAAATGGGGAGGATGGAAATTGTGGAACTTCGCGCTCGACGGACTCGCCGGCTTCTCTTCCGTCCCCCTGCGCATGTGGACCTACCTCGGCGCCATCATCGCCCTCCTCGCCCTCGCCTACGCTTCCTTCATCGTGATCCTCGCCCTTTTCTCCGCCATCGACGTCCCCGGCTACGCATCCCTCATCACCGCCATCCTCTTCATGGGCGGCATCCAGCTCCTCTGCCTTGGCATCATCGGCGAATACCTCGCCCGCCTCTTCACCGAAGTCAAAGCCCGCCCCGTCTATCTCCTCGAAGGCGTCTATCGCGGCGGTCGGCGCGAATCCTGACATGGACCTCAAGGAACTCGACCTCCTCGGCCCCGACCCCGGTGCCCATTGGTACTACCGCTCCAAAGGCCGCATCCTCCTGCGCTGCGTCCGAAACTCCGCGCCCCACACTTGCCCATCCTCCATTCTCGATGTCGGTGCCGGCTCCGGCTTCTTCTCCCGTCTGCTGCTGCAACACACCCCGGCACAATCCGCCACCTGCGTCGATCCCGGTTACCCCGCCGAATACGAAGAGACCGTCCACGGCAAGCCCCTGCGATTCCTCCGCTCCGCCACCGCCGCCAATGCCGATCTGCTGCTTTTCATGGATGTCCTTGAACACGTCCCCGACGATGCCGCCCTTCTGCGCGAATACACCACGACGATGTCCCCCGGAGCCCGTGTCTTCGCCACCGTGCCCGCGTTTCAAGCCCTTTGGAGCGGACACGACGAATTCCTCGGCCACCACCGCCGCTACACCCGTCGCACCCTCACCGATACCCTCCACCGCGCCGGCCTTGTGCCCGACCTCGTCTGCTACGCTTTCGCCCCCGTCCTCCCCATCGCCACTGCCAGCCGCTGGGCCCAACGTCTTTTCCCCCCGCGCACCTCCCATTCCCAACTCCGCCGCCACAGCCCCCCCGTCAACGCCCTGCTCGCCACTGCTTGCGCCCTCGAACTCCCCTTCCTCCCCCACAACCGCATCGCCGGCCTCACCGTCCTCGCCCTCGCCCACAAACCCTCATCTCCTACAGCAATGCCCCGCGCGGAGTGACCTCAGGATGTAGCCGCCCCGCTCAGCGGGGTCGTTCCCCGACCCATCACAGTTCACCGGCATGCCATCCCCGCATCCGGTTCCCACAACACTGCCCGCCATCCCCCTCTACACCACAGCAAATGGTTCACCTGTAACATTTGCTATTACACAGCAAATGTTACAGGTGAACCATTTGCATTTATATTGTGGGGTGGACAATGAGCAAAACAGGCCCGCCGGGACAGAGCCGTATCGTGTCGCCGGGACTGCAAATTCGGCGATCACTCCAAAGACGTGCTCCAATTTTCTTGTCATCCGAACCCAACCGGCTTACCTCTACAGAGGCATGTTGTTCCGCAACTATCAGACTGAAGAATTCTTCGACGAGATGTTTTCCGCCAACGGACGCGTTCGTCCCCATTATGAAAGCCTCCTCCAACGCTTTCGCGCCCTCAATAAACGGGACTTCGACCAAAAACGCCAAGAGATCGACCTCGCGTTCCTGCGCATGGGTGTGACTTTCACCGTCTATGGCGACTCCGAGGGGACCGAACGCATTTTTCCCTTCGACCTCATCCCGCGCATCATTCCCAACAGCGAATGGACCCACCTCGAGCGCGGCCTCGAACAGCGCATCACCGCCCTCAATCTCTTCCTCCACGACATCTACCACGACCAGCGCATTCTCAAAGAGGGCATCATTCCCGCCGAATACGTCCTCACCGCCAAACACTTCCGCCCGGAATTCATGAACTTCAACGTTCCGCGCGACATCTACATCCACATCTGTGGCACCGATCTCATTCGCGACAACGATGGCACTTACATGGTCCTCGAAGACAACGGCCGCTGCCCCTCCGGTGTCTCCTACGTCATGGAAAACCGCCAGGCCATGAAACGCGCCTTCCCCAATTTCTTCGAACAGGCCGGCGTCCGCCCCGTCGATTCCTACGCCGCCGATCTGCTCCACACCCTCCGCTACATCGCCCCCCACGGCAAAGACGACCCCACCGTCGTTGTTCTCACTCCCGGTATCTACAACAGCGCCTACTTCGAACACTGCTTTCTCGCCCGCCAGATGGGCATCGCCATTGTCGAGGGCCGCGACCTCCTCGTCCGCGACGCCCGCGTTTACATGCGCACCACCAAGGGCCTCCAGCAGGTCGATGTCATCTACCGCCGCATCGACGACGACTTTCTCGATCCCTGCGTCTTTCGCGAGGACTCCGCCCTCGGCGTCCCCGGACTGGTCAGCGCCTACAAAGCCGGCAATGTCAGCCTCGCTAACTCCATCGGCACCGGCGTCGCCGACGACAAGGTCATGTATTACTTCGTCCCCCGCATGATCAAATTCTACCTCGACCAGGAACCCATTCTCCCCAACGTCCCCACCTGGCTGCCCAATGAAAAGGACGATCTCAAATACGTCCTCGAAAACATGCCCGAACTCGTCGTCAAAGCCGCCAACGAAGCCGGCGGCTACGGAATGCTCATCGGCCCCAAAGCCACCCGCAAGGAAATCGCCGACTTTCGCGCCAAAGTGAAAAAAGACCCGCGCAACTTCGTCGCCCAGCCCACCATCTCCCTCTCCCGCCACCCCACCTACTTCGACGGCGCCATCGAGGGCCGCCACATCGACCTCCGTCCCTACATCCTCCACGGCGATAAAGTCCGCATCCTGCCCGGCGGACTCACCCGCGTCGCCCTGCGCAAGGGCTCGCTCGTCGTCAACTCCTCCCAGGGCGGGGGCAGCAAAGACACCTGGGTCCTCTTCGGGGACGAATAACGGAAAACCATCATGTTATCACGCGTCGCAGACTCCCTCTTCTGGATGGCCCGCTACATCGAGCGGGCCGAAAACATCGCCCGTATCGTCGATGTCAACCTCCAGCTCCTCCTCGACTACCAGAAACTCGACGACGACGCCCTCACCGAACACTGGGAGCCGCTCATCATCAGCCTTGGTGACGACGACCTATTCTACGAGCTCTACAAAACCGCCAACAGCAGGTCCGTCACCGAGTTTCTCACCTTCAATCCCGACAACCCCAACTCCATTCTCTCCTGCATCATACACGCCCGTGAAAACGCCCGCAGCGTGCGCGACCAGATTTCCTCCGAGATGTGGGAGGAGATCAACCGCCTTTACCTCTACATGCGCTCCAAAAACGCGCGCAAAACCTGGCGCGACAGCCCCTCCCATTTCTACGGCGAGATCAAACAAAGCTCCTACCTCCTCCAAGGGCTCACCAACGCCACCGTCCCCCACGACGAAGGCCGTGAGTTCACCCATGCCGGACGATTCCTCGAACGCGCCGATAAAACCACCCGCCTCCTCGACGTAAAATACCACATCCTCCTCCCCCGCGGCGTCCAGGACGTCGGCGGTGCCGTCGATACCGTCCAGTGGGCCGCCGTTCTCCGCTCCTGCAGCGCCTACGACGCCTATCAACAAATCTACGCCTCCGACATTCTTCCGTGGAACGTCGCCGAAATGCTCATATTCACCCCCAACTTTCCCCGCTCCATCCGCTTTTGCGCCCGCACCCTCGATTCCAGCCTGCGCAACATCACCGGCAGCGGCCCCGGCGGCTACATCAACGACGCCGAAAAACACTCCGGCCGTGTCCTCTCCGAACTCAACTATTCCTCCATCGAAGACGTCTTTCGCACCGGCCTCCACGAATACCTCGACGACCTCCAGAAAAAATTCAACGACATCGGCCAGGCGCTTTACGACGCCTTCATCGACCACCACACCACCAGCGTCGCCGACGAAATCCAGCTACAGCAGCAGCAGTAATCAATCACCGGCCAAGCCGGGATTGGCAGGGTGCGGCGCGGCGAAACGAACCTTGGAGGCAAACTCCGGCCTGCCCTTGATTCCCGCGTTCATGTGGAACAATGATCCGGACATTGCCCCGCACTTCTCCCGTGCGTCCCCGCCCGCAGTGGTGATGTAAATGTCCGTACCATCGTCGCCGCCAAAGGTGAGACTCGTTACCCGTTGCACCGGCAGGTCGATCTTTCGTTCCAGCCGACCCTCCGGATCATAGCGGAAGATGCATGACCCGTTCCAATGCGCCGACCATACAAACCCTTCCGCGTCCACCGTCATCCCGTCCGGCACCCCGTCCTCCTCCCGTGTCCTCACCCACACCCGTTGATCGGTCGCTGCACCCGTGGCCGGATCGTAATCAAACGTATAAATCTCCCGCTTCGGCGAATCGGTGTAATACATGGTCCGCAAATCCGGCGAAAACCCCAGGCCGTTGGAACACCCGATTCCCTCCAGCAGCTTCGTGGTCGTCCCGTCCGTATTTAAATAATACAAGCGGCCGAGGCGCTCTTTGCCCACCGGCATGGTCCCGCAGAACACTCCCCCGCGCGGGTCCGCGATCACATCATTGAACCGGGTCTTCTCCTCATCCGGCAGGGCGTCACGCACAAGCTCGAACAAGCCATCCCTCCACAGCCCCAGCCCCCCCTTGTCCAAAAACAACAACATCGAACCATCGTCCTGCAGCGTGAACCCACCCATCGGTCTCCCCTGCCAAACCGTCCGGTGGCTACGTTCCGCAGGGTCGTATTGCAACAACAACCCCTTCGGAATATCCACCCAATACAGCCTCTTCTCTCCGGGATGCCAGAACGGTCCCTCCCCGCACACACATGCCACATCCGCCACCACAACAGGTTCCTTCATCCCTCCTTCCTACCGCGGACCACCGCCTCTTCCAGAAAAAACTCGTCGGTCCATCCGCGTTTCTGGAGGGCCTTCGGCTCGCAGGCCGGGTCGGCATGCGGTGGCGCGGCACTCCCCTCAACCGCATCTGGGTCGGCCCAAGTCAAAAGAACGGGGCGATGTCATGGACCGTCCCGGTCTCCCAGCGGGAGACCCTCCATGGAAGCGCCGGAAGCGCACATTCCCGGCTGCCGCACCAAAAAAAATCTACGACATGTCATTTTCACAGGTGTGAAAATGACATGTCGTAGATTTTTTCGGACGGTTTGCACTGGAGGCGGGGCGGAAGTGGTGCAGTTTGTTTCGATGCGTTCCGGCATGCCGCACTCGACCCGCCCTTGGTTCCTTGGGTTTATCATTGTCATTCTGCTAATGAGCGGACTGGTGTTGGCCGGAATGGGCTGGGAGATATATCGGTTGTGGCCCGCACTGGCGGCGCTGGTGGCGGTGTTTGTGCTGCGCTCCGCGCCGCTCGGACTGCTGACGGGAATCGCCGCCGGACTGCCGCTGGTTTATGGATGGAACCCGGGCGGCTGGGCCACCGGGTTATGGCAGGACGGTTTGATCACGAATTTCAGTTCCAAGTGGAAGTTGAGCGTGTTGGGTTTCACGTTTTTGATGGGTGCGAT
>CAZTYG010000066.1:4931-9481 GCA_964617445.1 uncultured Blastochloridaceae bacterium | reverse complement strand
TGCAAATCACGTGGGGGACCGGCACGGGGAAGGCGAGATAGACCAAACCGAAACGGGCAACGCGATCCCACAAGCTGGCTGTTTCCGAAATCCGCCCCCTCAGGGTTCAAGTCTCAGCTTTCAGGTTTCCCCGAAATCCGAAGTCTCGCTACTCGCCACCCGCCGCAGGCCCTGAGCCGGTTTAACCCTGAGCGTGTCGAACGGGTCGAAGGGTTACTCTGATAGTCCGCCACTCCAAAATTTGTCATTTGTCATTTGGACTTTGTCATTTTTTTTGTATTCTCTTGTTCTTCACCCCGAAACCCAGCCCACTCAATCTGTCCATTCGCAAATCGAAAATCGAAAATTCCCCCACCCCCATGCCCTCCCCCACTTCCACTTTTCCCGGCGTCATGTATGGCGGCGACTACAATCCTGAACAATGGCCCGAACCGATTTGGGACCGCGATGTCGAAATGATGCGCGAGGCCGGGGTCAATCTCGCCACGCTGCCGGTGTTCGGCTGGGTCCACCTCCAACCCGATGAGGACACCTTCACCTTCGACTGGCTGGACCGGGTGGTGGACAAGCTGCACCGCGCCGACATCCGCATCTGCATGGCCACCGCCACCGCCTCGGTGCCCGCATGGGTGGACCAGAAATACCCCGCCATCCTGCGGGTGGATCATCAAGGCCGCAAGATGCGCCACTCGTTCCGCCACAGTTTTTGTCCCAACTCCCCCGACTTCCGCCGCCTTTCCACCCAGCTGGCAGGCAAACTCGCCGAACGCTACGGCAAGCACCCCGCCGTGCTGCTCTGGCACATCAACAACGAATACGGACGCACCTGCTACTGCGAAACCTGCGCCGCCGCCTTCCGCGACTGGCTGCGCGACCGCTACGGCAGCCTGGAGGAGGTCAACCGCCGCTGGTACACCGCCTTCTGGGGCAAGACGTTCACCCACTGGGAGCAGATCGAACCCCCGTTCCAGGAAATCGGCGAGCAGGCCATCATGGCGCTGCGGATCGACTACGACCGCTTCCAGTCCGACAGTCTGCTGGCCTGCTACCGGGCCGAATACGATGCCATCCGCGCCCACAGCGACCTGCCCATCACCACCAACCTCATGGGTGCCTACCGTCCGCTCGACTACCACCGCTGGGCACCCCACCTCGACGTGGTTTCCTGGGACTCCTATCCGCGCCGCGGCGTGACCAAGCCCTCGACGGCCGCATTCAACCACAGCCTGATGCGCGGACTCAAGCAGGGGCTGCCGTGGATGCTCATGGAGCAATCCCCCTCCCAGACCAGCTGGGCTCCCACCAACCCCTTCAAACGCCCCGGCGAAATGCGCCTGCAATCCTACCAAGCCATGGCCCACGGCGCCGATTCCATCCTGTTTTTCCAATGGCGCCAATCCCGCGGTGCCTTCGAGAAATTCCACGGCGCCATCGTCGAACAATCCGGACGCAACGACACCCGCGTCTTCCGCGAGGTGGCCGCGCTCGGGGCCGAACTCTCCCGGCTCGGCACCCGCACCCTGGGCGGACGCGTCGAGGCCCGTGCCGCGATGATCTTCGACTGGGACACCTGGTGGGCGCGCGAGCACTCCAAGGGCCCGTGCGATGCCCACTTCTACCCGCCCGCCTGCCGCACCTTCTACCACGGCCTCCACCGCCACGGACACACCTGCGACGTGGTTTCGGCGGACGCCAACCTCTCCGGCTACAAGCTGCTCATCGCCCCCATGCTGATGATGGTCAAGCCCGGCTGGGCACAGAAGCTGGAAGCCTTCGTGCGCGACGGCGGCATCCTGCTGGCCGGATGCCACAGCGGGGTGGTCGATGAAACCGATCTGCGCTTCGACACCCCCGACCCCGGCCCGCTGCGGGAACTCTTTGGCTTCTGGCGCGAGGAAACCGACATCCTGCCCACCGCTGAGGATCGCAACCAGTTCGTGTTCAACCAACCATGGGGATCGCTCGAAGGCAGCCACACCTGCTCCACCATCTGCGAACGCATCCACCCCGAAACCGCGTCCACCCTGGCCGTTTACGGCAGTGACTTCTACGTCGGCGAACCCGCCATCACCGCCAACGCCTACGGCAAGGGCATGGCCGTCTATCTGGCCTCGGTGCCCGGCGAGGATTTTCTCGCCGCGCTCATGCGCGAACTGGCCGAACGCGCCGGGCTGCCGCGTCCGCTCGGCATCAACCTGCCCGAAGAAGTCGAGGCCACCGTCCGCGTCGCCGACGACGGCACCCGCCTCCACTACGTGCTCAACCATTCCCCCCACCCCCGCTCCATCCCCCTGCCCGAAGGCACCTGGCACGACCTCCTCAGCGACTCCCCCCTCACCGGAGAAACCCAACTCCCCGGCTACGGCGTGTGGATTCTGTGTGAAGAATGAGGAGGTGTTTCGTGTTGCGAGTTACGGGACTTCGGAATTGTCCTCCCGACGCCCTTCGGGGCCGGGATATGCGATTTGTCATTTGGATATTGTCATTTTTTCTGTACTCTCGGATTCTTCATGAACCATGCACACCCCAATGTCCTGGTATTTTTCACCGACCAACAACGCTGGGACACGACCGGACTGCATGGCAATCCGCTGGAACTCACGCCGAACCTCGACCGCATCGCCCGGGCCGGCACCCATGCCCCCCTCGCCTTCACCCCGCAACCGGTCTGCGGCCCGGCCCGCTCCTGCATGCAAACCGGCCAATACGCCACCCGCAGCGGCTGTTACAAAAACGGCATCCCGATTCCCACCGACATCCCCACCCTGGCCCACTCATTCCGCGGCGCCGGCTACCACACCGCCTACATCGGCAAGTGGCACCTAGGACCGCCCGAATCACACGGACCGGTCAATCCCGACCACCGGGCGGGCTACGATTATTGGCTGGCCGCCAACGCGCTGGAACATACCAGCGATGCTTATCAAACCACCATGTATGACAAGAACGGCGACCCGGTTGAGCTGCCCGGCTACCGGGTCGACGCACTGACCGATGCCGCCATCCGCCACCTCACCACTCCGGAATCCCGCGGCGATGCCCCCTGGTTCATGTTCCTCTCATTCCTGGAGCCCCACCATCAGAATCACCGGGACGACTATCCCGCACCCACCGGCTACAGCGAACGCTATACCGGCAAATGGACCCCACCCGATCTGGCCTGCCTGCCCGCACACGACCGCTCCGGAGTCACCGGCGGCACCGCCCAGCGCCACCTGCCCGGGTATTATGGCATGGTCAAACGGCTCGACGAGGCCTTGGGACGTGTGGAGGACGCCTTGCGCAGCACCGGTCAGCTGGAAAACACCATCGTTCTGTTCACCTCCGACCACGGCTGCCACTTCAAAACCCGCAATTCCGAGTACAAGCGCTCGTTGCACGACGCGTCCATCCGTGTGCCGATGGCGTTCTCAGGTCCGGGCTTCCAACATGGCGGAGAATTGCCCGGACTGGTCAGCCTCATCGACATCCCCCCCACCCTGCTCGATGCCGCCCATATTCCGGTCCCCGACACCTTCCAGGGCAGGTCGCTGATGCCGCTATTGCGGGAACCCCACGCTTCCGCACACGCCGCCCCATCCTCCATTTTCGTCCAGATCAGCGAGGCCGAAGTGGGACGCGCGGTGCGCACACGGCGCTGGAAATACGGGGTCACCGCGCCCGGCCAGAACGGCTGGAAGATTCCCGCCGGCGACCGCTATCTGGAAACCTCGCTGTATGATTTGCAGGCCGATCCATGGGAATTGGAAAACCTCATCGACCTCGAATCCCACCGGGGGGTGGCCGACGTCATGCGCAACCGCCTGCTCGCCGCCATGGAACACGCCGGCGAATCCCCCGCCACCATCGACCCTC
Organism: uncultured Blastochloridaceae bacterium; assembly: GCA_964617445.1. Classification (GTDB taxonomy): domain Bacteria; phylum Verrucomicrobiota; class Verrucomicrobiia; order Methylacidiphilales; family CAZTYG01; genus CAZTYG01. The sequence continues at coordinate 5,626 of CAZTYG010000066.1, read as the reverse complement.
CCGCAACCCTGCGCCGCAGCAACCAACGCCATGTGACCGACCAGGAAGCCCATTCCTAGCACTGCCCTCATAACTATATTGGAAACTACGAATGACGCGGATTGGCCAGGCTCTCGGAGGCCAGTCCATACGGGGGGAGAATCGTCCCGGCTGTTCCAGATGGGAGATCATGGTCTCCACCATGGTGCGCAGCAGACGATCCGCCGCAACCAGACTCAGGCAAGGCAGCAGGCTGTCGCCACCCCCGGTCGAAGCATTTTGCGCCAGCCCGGCGGGCAGGGACGCGATCAGGCCGGTGAATCCGCTGCCGTTCCGCAAACGGGTGGTGAAGGCATCCAAAAGTAGAGTGGACCGCGCTTTCCACGCCAGCTCCGGATCACCGGGTGCGAGGGCCATGGCGTTGAAGACCCGGTCCCAGCTCCACACACGCTCACCGTGGTCCTCATTCTCCACCACCCGCAATTCGGCCTCGCCGTCCGGGCCCGGATGCAGGGTCAGAACAAAACCGTCACTGCCCGTGCCATTCCATGGCCATTGGACCTCCAGCGTGCAGATGCTCCGCAACCAAAGTCCGGCCTGCGGGGCTCAGTCTGCCCCCAGATACGAAACCGCCAGATTCGCACCTCTGCGGCTGAACGGATTCAAGGCGGGATCGATTTTCACAGTCTCTCGGGAAGGGCGTCAGGGTCGGACGG
>CAZTYG010000066.1:2313-4921 GCA_964617445.1 uncultured Blastochloridaceae bacterium | reverse complement strand
TGAATTCCAGCGTCTTGCGCAATTCGGCCGGCGAGGCCGCAGGCCAGGAAATAATCACCCGCACATGCACAATCCGGTCCTTGTCGGCACGGAATTCAGGGGGCTTGGCGGCCAGGGCAAGATCATCGAGTGCGGGCGGCACGGAAATCCGCACTTCCACCAGCCGGACAGCATCGCCGGATTCATCCTCCACGTAACGATTGTCCATATCCGTGCTGAAGCTCAACTGACGGGAGGTTTCATCTTCGGCAAGGTTCAGCGAGGGCAGCGGATACAAGCGGTCCCCCTTTTCCGGATCGGATTCGTCACCAAACGGCTTGGCCGACAACTGCGCCATCCAGCCTTCATAGAGCTGAACCGCGGCCATCCGGTCTTTGACATCGCGGTCGGCCCCCAACCCGGCGGCCATGAGGGCAAAAATCGAAACCAGCGCCACCACCACCACGGCGACGGCAACCAGGATTTCAATCAGGGTGAATGCATGACGGGACCGCTTCCGGGAGCTGGGAGAACCATGCGTCATCCCCCCAGCATATCCACGCGACGCCGAAACCGTAAAGGTTCCATCCATGGATTTGTGGGCGGACATGAGTGTGTGTAATCGGTTGGAAAAAGCTAGAGGACCGGCATTTTCAAGCTCTGCCGCATGACCCGGATACTGCGGCGCAGAAAAAGATCCAGCCCTGAATTCCCGCTGATCGACTCCGGCTCGAACAATCCGTCATGCTCCATCACCCCGGCAAATTCCGCAAGTTCCACGGCCCGTTGCGCCTCACGCCGGGGCAGGCAGGCGAACTCAAACTCCAGCACCCGTGGAATTCCGGCACGGTCCAGCTTGACGTCGAGGTATTGGTCGGAAGCAAGTTCGGCCAGCCCGGCGGGAACGGAAGGCGAAGTCGTGGTGTCCTCAGGAAACCAGCGCAGCGCGGTGACCCGCCAGTTGAGCACCCGGTCCGCCAGCACTTCGGCGGTGCCCGCCGTTTCCAGGTCGGCCATCGACCAGTTGTCCGTCCAGTTCTCGGGATCGAGCAAATCGTCGGCGGTGACAGGTGCCGTAACCCGGATCAAAGCGGGAAACGGGGTGTCGGTTCCCGATGTCCGCGACAGCCGGGTGACCACGCCACCGAGATTGGCCTCATAGCCCACCCATGCCACCAGAATCGCCACCTTGTAAAGCTCGCCATCACGGGCCGCCTGCCAGAACAACAACTCGGATCCCCTCTGAGGATCATCACCGGTGGACCCACGCAGAAAAAATACCGGACCCGGAGAATCCGGTACCCGGCTCAACCCGTCCTGCAACTGGAAATGAACCCCGCGCATCGCCGATTGGATTTCCACTGCGCTGTCCGTAGCCGACCAGGTCTGCGAAGCGCTCTGGACAATCATGCCCAAGGTCAGTAACACCACCAGCGAGATGGTGGCCGATACCATGACTTCGAGCAGAGTGAAGCCACTGCGTGCGGCAGCAGCCGGGGGGTTCATAAGCTAAGATCCACGTCCAGTGACTGGACACGACCCGTGGCCGGGACCACACGAACCAGAACGCCGACCATGCTCTCACCATGCTCGCTCACCAACACCAATTGATTCGCCAGGGCTCCGTGGGCCGTGCTGCCCTGCGGGGTAAATTCAATGAAAGCGGCATCGAGGGTTTCTCCCTGAAACTGCAAGGTGGTGGTTTCTTCATCGGGCAACAACTCAAGCCGGACACCGCGGGGCAGTGCGCGCAGGGTCGAAGCCAATTCCCAGACATCCTGATCCTCACTCACCGATGATTCACGCAACACCACCATGCCGACATAACCGTTGTAAATACTGTCCTCATCACGAATCCAAACCAACCGGGCGTGGGTGCGCTGGCTGATCGCCTGCTCACGCGCCTGGTTCAACATGCCATGCAACAACATCGATGCGGTATTCACACTTCCCCGGCCCTGCCATGCCATGGAACCCACTGCTGCCATGACCGCCATGATAGCCAAAACGACAAGCAACTCAACCAATGAGAAACCCGATGGCTTGCGATTTGTGTTTTTTCGTTTCATGTTGTTATATATTTAATCCCATTCAGCAGAATTGTCAACACCTGAATTGTGTTTTTAAGCATTCTACCAAACCATCTCCTTGATTCTTCATTCTATCGTGCCACTGCTTGTAGTCTAGCCATACCAGAATATTTGCTTGCTATGCGGAAAAAAATGTGTTTACAATGTGCTCATCAGAATAAAGTCTAAATCAAAAAGTAACAAGATGAACAACACAACAAGCCACAGCCACCTGATAGCCAAGCGCGGCGGAATTTTGATCGGCTCGCTGCTGATGATCGCCCTACTGACGATGCTGGTGGTGGCCTTTTTGTTTCTGTCGCTGCTTGAAGAGCGCGCCACAGCCAACCACGTCGAGCGGGTGCGGGCCCAAGCCCTGGCCCGGGGTGCCCTGGAGCTGCTCGCAGCGGAGTGGTCCTCGGAAGCCCCTCGCTACACCTTCGAGGACGGCCTGCCGAGCGCGGATACCATTGCCCGTTTCTACGACGATCCCAACAACGCGGGCGTCTATGCCGCCCCGCGCCAGGGCGTGGTGGCGAATGACGATTCCCGTTTGTGGC
>CAZTYG010000066.1:0-2303 GCA_964617445.1 uncultured Blastochloridaceae bacterium | reverse complement strand
TGGCCGCTGACGGCGGCGGCGAAGCCGCGGGTCGTCCGCAGCGCTGGCGCTATTTTGACATCGAGGGCTACGACGACTTTTTACTTCCGCGTGATACCGATGGCGACCCCACCTCCCCCGAATGGGTGGAGATGCGCGATACCGAGGGCAACCTGCTGGGCCGGGTGGCCTTCAATGTCTGGGAGGAAGCCGGACGCGCCGATGTCCACACCCTGGGCCCCGATACCCGCACCACCGGTATGGGCCCCTATGATTTCAACTGGGCCGCAGTTTCCGGTCTGCTGCTCAACGCCATCAATAGCCGGCTGGACGGCGAAAACGAAATCCGCGAGCGCGGATTCTGGGGCTGGACCCGGGTGGATGACGCCGAAGCCACCACCGACGACCTCACCTTCACCAATCCACAATCCCTCATCCGCACGGATTACGTCGCATCCAATTCCCCTGCCGCCAACTGGCTGACCATCCGCTCCCACGACCCCGACGCCCGCCCCGACTGGGACGGCAACCCCGCCACGCTCGACGACCACCGTCGCGTATGGATCAACAATTCGCTCTGGTATGTCGAATCCCAGGCCACCAGCAACGCCAATCCCGGGGGGTATTTCTTCAATACTTCTCTGCCGGGTAGAAATCCCTACCTGCTGCCTACGGATGGCACAAGAATCATCTCCTCCGGCATCGACCGGGTGCGCGACAACCTTTCGCTCAAGCCCACCGGCATTGACCTGCGGGATATCGACCTCAATTACGGGGGTTCCACATCCAACCCATTTCCCGGCCTGTCCATGGCAGAACGCACCGAGGTAGCCGACCGTTTTCTGCGCGAACACCAGTGGCTCATGGCCATGGCTCGCATGTTCCTGCCCAACCCTTCGGGCACCCGCAGTTCTGTCCGCGAAATCAATACCCGCGCGCCGCGCGCCAGCGGAGTCTATCAGGAGGCCCAGGATTTCCCCCTTCAATTGGACGCCTATTATGACGAGGATGCGCTGGCCTTTGCAGGAAATGCCGCACTGGCCATCGTCCCCTCCACGCCTTCCCGGACCGCTGTGGCCACATCCAAAGACGGCATCTCACACCCCTTTGGCGCCATGAGCAGCTGGTCGTATTTCCCGGTCGGCATGCAACCGGGCAGCAGCCACACCCAAGACCAACGTCCTGGACGATTTGCTCACCGGTCTCTGCCCCTCTTGCAGGAAATCGCCGTGCGGGTCGAACGCCTCGACGACGAACGCGTGGAGGTTACCGAATACTACAAATTCTGGAACCCCTACCCCTTCCCCACCCGACGCTTCGGACTCAAGCAGAGTATCGACGCCGATAACGTCATGCGCTTCCCCCACCGACGGGTCGGCAGCTACCACGTTCACGACGGCCCTTCCAGTTGGCTTTGCATCTGGCACGGTGGCAACAACATCGTCAATAACGTGCCCGCCATCGCCCCGGGCGGATTCCGCGTGGTCAGCCACACCCGCGTCAACGATCCGACCGGCCATGAGCCGTTTCCCCCGGGACAGGCCTTCGTGATGGAAACCCGCCCGCAAATGGTTCCCATTGATGGACTCGTCTGGGCGGTCGGCTCCCCCCCCGCCAGCTACAACGTCCCCCTCCGCGCCAGCTTGAATTACTATATTCCGGCCGATGAAATCGACCTGGTGATCGGCATCGATTCAGCGGGCGACCCTATCTACCAGGTAAACTGGTATTCCTGGCAGATCGACGACGCCCGCACCAGTTCACTCATGCGGATCGCCGTGGGTCCGGGCATGCATCCGCCGGGAACCGGGCCGATGTATCGTGAAGAAACCCCCGCCAAAAAAGCCATGAACGAGGACCACCATGTGGCGGACGTGGATGAAAACGTATTTCCCTATTCCTGGCAGCGCTATCCGGGCAGCCACTCCCTGCCGGGCGAAGATGGCCCCTTCGTGACAAATTCCGAATACGGTGAGGGCTTCAATCAAAACTTCGGCGAAAATTTCCCCGAACACTGGAAAGCACTGTCGGCATCCGAACGCCTGCGGCACGTTTATGCCTCCTATGCCCTTCCCGAGCGCGCCTTCGGCCACCTCGGTGAATTGAGTTCGGTCCACCTCTCCCGCGCCTGGCGCACCTGGCGCGTGTCCGACCGCGTTACCGATGAGATTCCCGACACCGCAGCCACTCCGTATCCGTTCTATTGGCCCACCAACGTCTTCGACCACTTCACCACCCTCGGCACCCAGAGTCTGGAAAGAGATACCGGCAGCAACCCCGTGGCCCTGCGTGACAACTCCCGCCTGCGCAACCAGGAAATCGCC
>CAZTYG010000065.1:0-9608 GCA_964617445.1 uncultured Blastochloridaceae bacterium | reverse complement strand
CGGCTTCCATGGGCCGGGGATACGCCATGATGGCAGCGGCGTGGTTGCAGGCCGCGCATCCGGCTTTGCAATTAAAGTTCCTGAACCGTGGCATTGCGGGCCACCGGGTGGCGGATTTGGAGAAGCGCTGGGAGCAGGACTGCACCGATTTGAAACCGGACTGGGTGTCGTTGCTGATCGGCATCAACGATTGTTGGCGACGATACGACAGCGGGCAGGAGACTTTGACGACGGACTTCGAAGAATGTTATCGCCGCATTCTCGAACGGGTGAAAAACACAGGTGCGGGTGTGATCCTGTGCGAGCCGTTTGTGCTGCCCTGCCCGCCGGACCGGGAGACATGGCGGGAGGACCTGGACCCCAAGATCGGCGCGGTGCGCAGGCTGGCGCGGGAATTTGACGCGGTGCTGGTTCCGTTCGACGGGGTGTTCGCCGGCGCGGCGACCCGAAGGGAGCCTGAGTTCTGGGCGGTGGACGGGGTGCATCCCTCCGATGCAGGACACGCGTTGATGGCGCGCACGTGGCTGGCGGCAGTGGGATTTTGAATTCCTTTCCTTGTTGACCTGCGGTGAAGTGTCGCTTTTATGGGATGCTTCCAACCATGAGTAAAGAAGGCCACAGCTACGCGCCCACCAGTTCCAAACCCCAGGCTGTTGTAAAACCCGGCGAGTTCATTTTCGCCGCCGCCCATCTGGACCACGGTCACATCTACGGCCAGGTCAACGGCCTGCTCGAAGCCGGTGGAACGTTGAAATACGTTTACGATTCGAACGCCTCCAAGGTGGCGGACTTCCTCAAGAAATTCGCGGACAAAGGAGTCAAAGCCGCCGAAAGCCTGGATCAGATACTGGACGATTCGGAAGTTCACATGGTCGCCGCCGCGGCGGTTCCGAATGAGCGCGGTCCCATTGGCTGCCGGGTCATGGAGGCGGGCAAGGATTACTTCACCGACAAATGCCCTTTCACATCGCTGGAACAAGTTGCCGTGGCGCGGGAGACCGCCGCCCGCACCGGGCGCAAATACATGGTCTATTACAGCGAGCGCGTGCACGTGGAATCGGCGTGGTATGCCGACGAATTGGTGCGGGGCGGGGCCATCGGCGACATCATTCACATGGCCATCACCGGTCCACACCGCCTCAGCAAACCCTCCCGCCCGGATTGGTTTTTCAAGAAAGCGCAATACGGCGGCATCCTGACCGACATCTGCTCCCACCAATTCGACCAATTCCTGCATTACCCGCGGGCCCGGACGGGGGAAATTCTCCACGCGCGGGTCGAAAACTTTGCTCATCCCGACAAGCCGGAGTTCGAGGATTTCGGCGAAGCGGTTATGAAACTGGACACCGGTGCCTCGTGCATCAGCCGAGTCGATTGGTTCACCCCGGACGGCCTGCGCACCTGGGGCGACGGACGGTCCGTGATCGTGGGCACCAAAGGATTTTTGGAAATCCGCAAATACATCGACCTTGGCCGCGACGGCGGCGGCGATAAGATTTTCCTGACCGATGGCACCAAAGAAGAAGTCATTGAGTGCTCCGGAAAAATAGGCTTTCCTTTCTTCGGCCAGTTGGTGCTCGACAGTCTCAACCGCACCGAGACGGCCATGACCCAGGAGCACGCATTCATGGCATCGGAACTTTCCCTGAAAGCCCAAGTGTGGGCCGACGCCCGCTGCGCCAAGGCTTGAACCCCCGCATCTTCACAACCAGCACCAACCCAATCATGATGTCCGAAAAAAAATCCAAAACCGTCCGGCTCGGCATTGTCGGAGTCGGCAATATGGGCACCTCTCATGCCCGATCGCTCCTCGAAGGCAAAGTTCCGCGCATGGAACTCGCCGCGCTCTGCGACCACAACCCCGCCAAACTCGCCCCTTTTCCCGGAGTCAAACACTTCAACGACAGCCGGGTCATGGTTCGCTCGGGCGACATCGACGCCATTCTGATCGCCACCCCGCACTACGATCACACCACGATTGGCATCGATGCCCTCCAAAACGGCCTTCACACCCTGGTGGAAAAACCCATCTCCGTCCACAAGGCCGACTGTGAAAAACTCATCGCCGCGCACAAGAAGAATTCGAAACCGGTCTTCGCGGCGATGTTCAACCAGCGCACCGATCCCTTTTATATCAAAATTCGGGAACTGATCCAGGGAGGCGAGCTGGGGAAAATTCGGAGGGTGAACTGGATCATCACCAATTGGTTTCGCACCGAGGCGTACTACGCTTCCGGCGGCTGGCGGGCGACATGGTCCGGCGAAGGCGGCGGCGTGCTGCTCAACCAGTGCCCCCACAACCTCGACCTCTTCCAGTGGATGTTCGGCATGCCCTCCAAAGTCCGCGCCGACTGCAAAATCGGACGTTACCACAACATCGAGGTGGAGGACGATGTCACCGCCTATCTTGAATATCCGGATGGCAAAACCGGGGTCTTTATCACCTCCACCGGCGAGTCCCCGGGGACCAACCGATTGGAGATTACCGCGGAGCAGGGCCGCCTTGTCTATGAAGACAGCAAAATCACTTATCGGCGCAACGAAGTCCCCATGTCGAAGTTCAGCCGCACCACCAAAGAAAGTTTTTCGAACCCACCGCAGTGGAATGTGGAAATTCCGCTGGGAACTAACCACGGCGAGCAGCACATCGGCATTCTCAAAAACTTCACCGCCGCCATTCTGGACAAAACACCGTTGATCGCCCCCGCTGCGGAGGGCATTCATTCCGTCGAGCTGGCCAATGCGATGCTTTACTCCTCCTTCACCGGAAAAACGGTGGATATGCCGCTCAACGCCAAGGCCTACGCCACCCACCTCCAGAAACTGATTCAAAGCTCAAAGTTCAAAAAGAAAACCGTGAAGCCTGCCGCCGCGACGGATTTCTCCAAGTCGTTCGCAGCCTGAGACCCATTTATGAAAATCAACCAAGTCGCCGCCCAACTCTTCACCTGCCGGAACCTGCTCAAAACTCCAGCGGACATCGCCACCACCCTCCAACGCGTCCGCGCCGCCGGTTATGAAGCCGTGCAGGTCAGCGGCATGGGACCCATCCCGGAGGAAGAACTGGTCAAAATACTCGATGGTGAGGGTCTGGTTTGTTGCGCCACCCACGAGAACGGCGACCTGATCCGCAAGGAGACGCAGAAGGTCATTGACCGCCTGCTCAAACTCAAATGCAAACTCACCGCCTACCCCTATCCTGCTAATGTGAACATGGCCTCGCTCGACGACATCAAAAGCCTGACCGCCGATCTCGACAAGGCGGGCGAACTCATGGCGGCGGCGGGCATCACCCTCACCTACCACAACCACGGGATTGAATTTGTGAAAACCGGCGGCATCACCGCGCTGGACCGCATCTACAACGACACCAATCCGAAATTTCTCCAGGGCGAACCGGACACCTACTGGATACATTACGGCGGCGGCGACAACGTCGCCTGGTGCCGTAAGCTCAAGAACCGCCTGCCCATGATGCACCTCAAGGACTACACGTTCACCATCGCGGACAAACCCACATTCTGCGAGATCGGCAACGGCACCTTGGATTTCAAGTCCATCATCACCGCCGCCGAGAATTCCGGTTGCCAGTGGTTCATCGTCGAACAAGATTCCACCCCCGGCGACCCCGTGGACTCCCTGCGGCTGAGCTTCGACTATATCAAAGCAAATCTTGTTTCCTGATCCAGTGCGCCCAGCGGTCACGCCCTGCCACACCGCTAGAGGGTTCGGTCGGTGAAATTGGGATGGGCTCACCATAGTTCACGGGGAGTCATTCCGGCAAACATGGTCCACCAGCCCCCTTTGCCCCGGCGGCCGCGGCCGCCACGGCGGGAGTGCCGTTGGGGGCATCAATCGTCGATGCCGGCGAGGAGCATTTCGATGAGGCAGGCGAGGAAATGAATGGTCATGAGGGCAACGCGTTTATTGTCGTCGGCGGCGTCCTCCCAGGGGCCGTCCATATCGCTTTCATCGACAGCAAATTTCGCGGCGAGATACATGCGGTGGTCGTTGGCAAGAATGATGAGGGCGTCGGCGTGGGCGGCGTCGAGGGTGAATCCGTGGAGGGGGTCGTTTTCGGCGGCTTCGGCCAGCTCGCCCGCCCAGTGGGTGGCATGGGCAAGCAGTTCGCTCTGAAAACCTTCGCGTGCTTCGAGCCATGCCTCGAGGTCTTCGGAGTCGAAGCCGGAGGTTTCGAGAGCGGTGGCACCGGTCCAACGGTCACGGGCATCGGGGTGGAGTCCGGCGTCACCTTCTTTGTAGTTGGCGCGAATGTCGCGGAGGATCGAGGAGAGCAGAGCGGACTCGGCGGGATGGAGAACGACGCGGAGGGAGCCGCTTTTTTCCTTGAGAAGTTGCATGGGGGCGTGGGGCTCAGTCGCGCTGAATGGTGGCCTGGAGGCCGTGCAGGAGGAGTTGCTGGCAGTAGTGCTCTGCATTTTCACGGGTCTCACGGGTGAGACAGCTTTTCCCCTGGTTGTGGACTTCGAGCATGTGGTGGGTGGCCTTGATTTTGTCGAAGCGGAAGACTTTCATGAAGACGTGGACGACGTAGTTCATGGTGTTGACGGGATCGTTCCAAACGAGAACGGCCCAGCCTTTTTCAAAGGCCACGGCGACGTCGGTGCGCGGGCGCGTCTCGGTTTCGACGGCGAAACGCGCGGCCATGGCCGTGCCGCGCGCGGCGTGGTCAACCGATGATGCCCTTGCCGGCAGCGGATTGGAGTCCCTCATCATCGATTTGCAGGGGTTCCTGGGAGGCGGCGGACTCACTGGCGGCTTGGAGGGCGGCGTTGAGGCCGGACGCGGCCTGGTGCGCGTAGAAGCGGACGAGGCCGATGTTGGTTTTTTCGTTGAAGACGGTGAGCAGGAGGCAATCGTAATCGAGGGAAGTCATGAGGATGCTGATGTGGGCACCCTCGTGGTAGAGGGCGGAGAATTCGTTTTCGCCGAGGCGGCGGGCGAGTTCGCGGGTGGCGGCGAAGGAGCCGGCGGCGAGGGCAGAGAGGATGCTCATGTCCAGGGGGCCGGTCTGGCCGTTTTCGGCGAAGAGATTGCCGCCCTTGTCCACGAGTGCGCCCCATTGGGATTCGGATTTATCAAGAAAGTCGCGGAGGAGTTCCTCGATGCGAATTTGGTCTTCCACGGAAAGCATGCCGATACTGGTCATAAGTGAGTCTCCGGTGAGGCGTTAGCCTGTGAGGGGCGGGTTGGCCGCCACGGATTTGACCGGGGCGGCGGATTTGGAGTATTTGGCGAGGAGCAGGCGGGCGACGCCGTTGAGGGTGTCGAGGACACCATCGCCGCTCGCGGCGGAGGCTTCAAAGGACAGGACACGATTGGCGCGATTGTTGAAGGTGAATTCGAGGTATTCGACGGGAGCGGGACCTTCGAGGTCGCGTTTGTTGTATTGGAGGACGTAGGGAATTTGGGCGAGGGAGAGGTGGTTTTCGATGAGGTTTTCCTGGAGGTTGGCGAAGGCCTCGACGTTTTCCTCCATGCGATCCCATTGGGAATCGACAACAAACACGATGCCATCGACGCCTTTGAGGACGAGCTGGCGGGTGGTGTTATAGACGGGCTGGCCGGGAACGGTGTAGAGTTGGAAGCGGGTGTTGAAGCCGGGGAGGGTCTGGGTATTGAGGCTCAGGAAGTCGAAGAAGAGGGTGCGGTCGGCATCGGTGGCAAGAGAGACGAGGTCGCCTTTCTGGGTGCTGGTGATGCCGGAGTGGAGGTTGATGAGGTTGGTGGTTTTACCGGAAAGAGCGCAACCGTAATAGACGATCTTGAGCTGAATTTCGCGCTTGGAGTAATTGATGAAAGCCATGGCGGGAGAGGGTTCAGTGGTTGGCTGCGAGAAGATCGAGAACTTCGAGGATGGTGCGGCGGTAGGCGGCGGGAAGGGTGGCGATATCGTGGAAGAGAACAAGGTAAAGTCCGTGGGTGGCGAAGACGGAGATACCGGGGTCGCCGGGAAGGGTGAATTCGCGGGGTTGTTCCATACCGAGGTCCATGAAGATGGCGGAGACGCCGGCCATGAGTTTAGGGGTGACGGCGGAGAAGGAGTCTTTGGTTTTGCCGTCGGGAACCTGGGCGGAAATCGGGAGGCCATCTTTACCGCTGAGGATGCAGCCGGAAATTCCAGGCCAGCTGCGTATCTGGCCAACGACGTCGTTGATGCCCATGGCGCGGCGGTGGGGAATGTTGAGGATTTCGCTGAGACGGTCGAGGGAGGCATCGGGGACACGGGGGGCATCCTGAACTGCGGGTATGGCGGAAAATTCCCGGCTAATGCGTGCCTGCACTGCTTGCATGGCTTCGCCCGCGTCGGGATTTTCGTGCCGTCCGGGTTGCTCGGTGGCGGGATCTTCGATGTTGAAGGGGATGCTGCTGGGCGGAGGGGGAACGGGTGGAGCGAAGGCGCGGAGTGCCTGGGTGAAGGTGGGCTTGTGAGGGGCGGATTCCGGCGCGGGTGAGGCTTCGTCGATCTCGGCTTCACCAGCTTCGGCGGCTTCCGTGGCATCCTCCGCAGCCTCGGATGGAGTGGTGCTGCTGGAGCCGAAGGCTTTGAGAGCGTCGCTGAAAGACGATGTCGAGGACGGCTCCTGAGCATCGTCGGAGGAAACTTCTACGGGTTCTGAGGAATCGGCGGGCTCATCGGCATGCGTCTCGGTCCCCACATTTTCGGCCTCCAGTTTGGCCAACATTTCCAAGTATGCAGGGGAACGGGCGAAGGCGAATTCGTCCGCCTCTTCGTCTGCTTGTTTTTCGGCGCCGGGTCCGGAAATCTCAGTGGATGCAGCGGCCTCGGCCTCGGACACTCCGAAAGCTTCGATGGGATCGGGTTCCTCGGAAGCGACCATTTCTGATGCGGGTTCCGGGTCATCCAAGTCCGGAGAAGGGGTGGGTTCGGGGAGCTCGGAGAGGGGGATGATACTGGTGGGCGCTTCTTCGGGGTTGAATGCGTATTCTGCGGGGGGCAATTCTTCCGCGGGCGTGGGTGGGGGAAGTTCCGGGTCGGTGGCGAGCTCCGGTTCTGCAGAAAATTCGTGTTCCAGAGCGGGCTGTTCTTCTTCCCGGGGCTCTTCGGTCTCCGGAGTTGGCGGGTCTTCGCTGGCCGCCGTCGCACGACCCGCTTGTTGGGCGGCGGCGAGCATTTCCGGGCTGAAGGGCTCGTCCATGCTCATGACGGTGTTGTCGATGGGGCGCTGGTCCTGGCGTATGCTGAGCAGTTGGGGAGGGATGCGGGTGACGATTTCGCGCAGGGGCAGGGAGACGGTGTGAGCGGAGACATCACCAAGTTGTTCCAAAGGATGGGCAAAGCCTTCCGGGAGTAGCTGAAGCATATAGTCCAGCGGGAATTCGATTTTCCCGGCGGGAAGCATCGGCATGACGATATTGGCGGGGAGGCCGCAGGCGGCTTGGGCATCGGGATGGGCCAGGAGTTCTTCGGCCGGGGCGGTGAGTACTTCCGGCGGCAGGATGGGGAGCAATACGGCCACGGGAACATCGATGGTTGCCTCCAAAGGAGCAATCGGAGTGGACGTCTTGTCTTCGGCGGCTTTGGATGAGGGCAGGCGGATGGCCGAACTGTCGGGTTGCTTGGAAAGACCGGCGAGGGAGAGCCGTTGGGTGAGCCGTTTACGGGCACGTTCAAAAAGCGGGCTGGACGGCGAGGTCGCCGGAGTGCCGCCGAGGACTCCGGTCGGCACAGTCTGGACTGCCATCGGCAGACGTGTGCTTGGAGGGGCAAGCGGTAGTTTGGCACCGGGTGGCGGAGCGGGAGGCTTGACGGTAGCGGTAGGCTTAACGCCGCCAATCGGAGCGTTAGCAGTTTTCTTTTTACCTAAAAAACTTAAAAAACCCGATGCCATAAGAGAAATTGGTGCTCGGCAACCGCCGATAACCATGCCTAAGATAACCCTCTTTGCAACACAAACTATGAACACCCCCCAGCCAGAGCCCCCCAGATCATGAGCATCGCCGAACTGTTGCAATTATGTCTCATCGGCCAACGCACCGGAATGATCAAGTGCAGCGGGGGTGCGGATGGAGGAACGATCTTTGTCGAGGATGGCCATATCGTCCATGCCACGTGGCGGGAAATGAGCGGGGAGGACGCGTTTTACGCCCTGTTGGCCGACCCTCGGAGCCAGGGTGACTTGGTGCCGTCAGAGGGGGGACTGCCGTCGCGCAGCATTCATCAGAACACTGAATTTTTATTGATGGAGGCCGCGCGGCGCGCCGATGAACATCAAAACGACGGGGCAACTCAGGACACATCCGCTTCCTTCGAACCGTCCACCGCAGAACCAGCGCCCCGTACACGTGACGTCACCTATCTGAGCCTGATTTCCGAAGAGGTGCCCAAGAATTTTCTCCTGACCGGCCATGAATTTTTGATCGGCCGCGGCACCGGCAACCACGTATCCCTGCAGAATACCTCGGTTTCACACCGTCATTGTGTACTCACCCTTAAAGAGGGCACCTGGTTCCTGACCGATTGCCAGGCACGCAACGGCACATTTCTCAATGGCCAAGCCGTCTCGCGCGCCACCGCCATCCAGCCCGGTGATCTCATCCAGCTCGGCGCGGTATTGCTGCGCTGCGAGGGCGGGAATCTGCCATCGGAACCACCCGCAGCGATCAAGCCTCCGCTGGACCGCAGGAAAGAAACCAAGAAACTCACCCTTCCGTTGCCCCATGAAGCCCCCACCCAGACATTCTCCTATCGCAGCTACCAACCGGTGAGCGATGTCAAAAAACAGATCAATTTTCTTTGGATCGGGCTGGTTATCGTCTTGATCGTCATCATGATCTGGGGAATTGTGCTTCTTTTGCGTTAACCTCCCCCCCCCTCCTGCCATGACATCATCCGACTGCACTGCGGCCGGGGCCGCCGCCCTGCTGGCCGAAGCCCCCCATATCACCCTAATTTGCCATGTACGCCCGGACGGCGACGCCCTCGGGAGCGCATTGGGACTGGCCCACCCACTCCGCGCCACCGGTAAAAATGTGCTCTGCCTCAACCAGGATGGCGTGCCCGGCATGTATGACTTTCTGCCCGGGCGGGAGTGGGTTCAGGTTCCGCCTTATGATATCCCCGCCGACAGCCTCATCGTCTCGCTGGACACCTCCACTCCGGAGCGCCTCGGCAAAGCCTTTGCCGCCACCGGTCGAAAAGTCGATGTAGCCATCGACCACCACGTGAGCAACACCCGCTACGCGATCCGCAGCTTGGTGGATCCCGCCAAGGCTTCCACGGCCGAAATTGTCCTCCATGTGATTCGCGCAGCCGGCTGGCCGCTGGACCCGGCCGCCGCCGCCAACCTCTACGTCGGGATCAGCACCGACACCGGTTCGTTTCGCTACCGCGGCACTACTCCGAAGACGCTGCGCGACGCGGCGGAGCTCATCGAAGCCGGTGCCGACGCCCCAGAACTTGCCCGTCTCTGTTACCAATCCCTGTCCCGCCCGCGGTTCGATCTCCAGCGCAAAGCTTTGGCCGGACTGGAAATGGAGTTGGACGGGCGACTCTCCCACCTGACCATTGGCACGGAACTCTTCACCGAGACCGGCGCCCTTCCCGAGGACACCGATGGCGACGG
>CAZTYG010000064.1:0-9611 GCA_964617445.1 uncultured Blastochloridaceae bacterium | reverse complement strand
GTCCGTCACCAGATGTTCATCGACGGCGATCCCATGTTCACCCAAATCGGCATGTTCGATGACACCAAGGGCGACTACACCCGCCGCCTCCGCGCCCACGACAGCCACTTCAGCTTCGGCCTCAACCTCGGTGCCGCCGACTGCCTCGTCCCCGACACCGGCATTCACTGGAAACCCACCCTCCAGCCCGTCGCTCTGGACCACTGGCCCTACGCCGACAACACCCCGGCCGACCGCTACACCACCGTCATGAACTGGGTCAGCTACCCTCCCAAAACCTGGCGCGGCGGCTCCTACGGCCAGAAAGACTCCGAATTTCTCCGTTTTCTCGACCTGCCCGGCCGCGTTTCCTCGTCCATGGAAATCGCCATGGGCCAAGGCATTGGACGCCAGCGCCCCACCGAAAAAATTCTCGCCGCTGGCTGGGAAATTCTCGAGCCTGACCAACACCTTCCCGACCACGAAAGCTACCGCGCCTTCCTCCGCGACTCCAAAGGCGAGTGGTCCATCGCCAAGCACGGCTACGTCGCCGCCCGCACCGGCTGGTTCAGCTGCCGCACCGCTTGCTACCTCGCCTGCGGACGCCCCGCCATCGTCCAGGACACCGGCTGGACCGCCCGCCTCCCCCACGGCACCGGGCTGCTTCCGTTCACCACATTGGAAGAAGCCGCCGCCGCCATTGATGCCGTCAACAACGACTACGAAACCCACCGCCGCGCCGCCCGCGCCTTCGCCGAAGAACACCTCGACGCCCGCAAAGTCTGCGCCGACCTCCTGCACCAAGCCGGCTTGGATTAAATTCCGGGCGTGACTCCGAACCGCAGGCCAACCCTCCCCGTCGGCTCAACAACCGCCCCACCCCCGTCCACTCACCTGCCACACTCCCCATTGGATTCGGTCGCCATCTGAGCCTGTTACGTACAAGGCTCAGATGGCGGAACGGGTAGAAAATGGATGGGGGAGAAATTGCGCAGCATGATCCGACAGTCCCCCCCTTCGCCCCCGGCGGCCGGGACGCTGCCGCTACAACCATCGAACACCAACGACAGCTGGAAATGCTCGATATTTGTAATGCAATGCGGTGGCAGCGCACAGCGGCGACACCGCTTAGGTATACCTTGAAAAGCCCCCCGCCCCATCCGGGCGAGCACCAAGCCTACAACAACACCCAAAAAAAACACCCGCGGAAATGTCTTCCGCGGGTGTTTGTGAAACGTCACCCAGACTTCCGGGTGCGTTATGGTTGCCGGGGTTTATTGCCCCATCATGGATTCCACAGCCTCACCGGCTTTTTCGGCGGACTCTTTGGCGTCACTCTTGAGCTTCTCATATTGCTCTTTGAGCTGCTCGAGACGCTTTTCGGATTCGACACGGGCCTCGTCGCTCAAGTCGGCCATCGATTCTTCGATCTTTTTGATCTCGGCCTTCAGTACGTCCGCGCCGTCCTCGGCTCCTTGTTTCGTTTCCTCCGCAGCTTTTTCGACCGCCTCAACCACCGACTGCATGGCGTCTTCCGCCTGCTGTTCGGCCGTAGCCGGTTCTTTTTTGCTGCACCCTGCCGCAATCAGGCAAAAGCCCGACACAGCCCACAACGCTAATTTCGATGATGTATTCATATTTTTGGTTGGTGTTAACACCAATCTCCACCATAGGAAATTCAGGCTGAAAGATCAACCCCTTCCCACTCCGCCCGGTTCCGGTGCCCGGCGGAAGAGGTCCAGCTGCGGAACTTCGGTCGGTTTTTCTTTCTTTCCGCGCGCGCCCTTTTTCTTTTTGCGTTTCTTGCGCGGCTTGAGTTTTTCCATGGGCCGGTGGGCGGCCAGGGAGGGCTGGCCGGTGGCGTCCAGTTCGTTTTCCTCCAGGTTGCGGAGAATTTCTTTGGCACGCTGGATGACTTCCCGCGGCAGTCCAGCCAGTCGCGCCACCTGGATGCCATAGCTCTTGTCGGTCCCCCCGGACACAATTTTGCGCAGGAAAATGATCTGCTCGTGCCACTCCCGCACCGCGACGTTGAAATTCTTCGCCCCGGCCATCGCCGCGGACAGTTCGGTGAGCTCATGGTAGTGGGTGGCGAAAAGGGTTTTGGCGCGGGTGATGTTGTGGAGGTATTCGGCGACGGACCATGCGATGCTCAGGCCGTCGAAGGTGCTGGTGCCACGCCCGATCTCATCGAGGATCACCAAGCTGCGGGAGGTGGCGTTGTTGAGGATGTTGGCCGTCTCGTTCATTTCCACCATGAAGGTGCTCTGCCCGCGGGAGAGATCGTCACTGGCACCGACCCGGGTGAAGATGCGGTCGAGCACCGGGATGGCGGCCGTCCGCGCTGGAACATAACTGCCGGTGTGGGCCATCAGGGCGATGAGCGCCACCTGGCGGATGTAGGTGCTTTTGCCTGCCATGTTGGGACCGGTGAGAATGATGAGGCGGTGGTCGTCGTTGTTGAGGCGGACATCGTTGGGCACGAATTTTTCGCCGTTGCCCAGTCGCTCGATGACGGGGTGGCGGCCGTCGGCAACATCCATCCGGCCGGTGGCGGTGATCTCCGGACGGACATAGTCGTGCAGCCGCGCGGTGGTGGCGAAGGAGGCCAGCACATCCAATTGGGCCAGGGATCGGGCGATTTCCTGGATCGCCCCGGTCCGTTCGGCCGCGCGGGCACGAATGTCCTGGAAGATGTCGAACTCCAACTGCCGCAGCCGTTCTTCGGCTCCTAGGATTTTGGACTCCATTTCTTTGAGCTCGGGAGTGATGAAACGCTCGGCGTTTACCAGCGTCTGCTTGCGGGTGTAGTCGGCGGGTGCCTGCTCGAGATTGGACTTGGTGATCTCGATGTAATAACCAAAGACATTGTTGAAGCGGATTTTCAGGGACTTGATTCCGGTGCGCTCCTGTTCGCGGGCCTGAAGATCGGCGATCCATGACTTGCCATCGCGCATGGCGGAGCGCAGTTCGTCCACTTCCGGACTGTAACCGTCGCGCACCAGCCCGCCCTCTTTGAGCACGGCGGGAGGTTCGGCGGCAATGGCACGCTCGATCAGATCGACCAGTTCGGGCTGGGGTTCGAGGGCGGTGGCCAGTTCCACGGCCAGCGGAGTGCCCAGACCCTCGACCAGCGCACGAATGCCGGGCAGCGGATCCAGGGAGGCACGCAGGGCCTGGAGATCACGGGCATTGCCGGAGCCCTGCGCCAGCCGACCGATGAGCCTCTCCATGTCGCGCACCTCCTGCAACAGCGCGCGAAAGTCCTCCAGCCGTCCGACATCGTCCAACCATGCCGCCACCGTTTCCTGGCGCGACAGGATGCATTCGCGTTCCGCCGGGGGTTGCAACAACCACTGGCGCAGTGCCCGCCCGCCCATCGACGTGATGGTGTCGTCCAACGCCTTGAGCAGGGTGGTGTCCGCCGCGCCGTGGTGCAACGGCGCGACTAGTTCCAAGTTGCGTTGGGTGACAGCGTCCAGCAGCAGGTGCTTCCCCCCGGAGTGCGGCTGGAGCTTCAGAATGTGGGCCGTGTTGGCCCGCAACTCTTTCGCGGCGTAATGCAGCAGCGCCCCGGCCGCGCCGGTCCCGCCGCGCTCCAGATGACCGCAGCCAAACCCCTCCAGCGAATGGACACCGAAGTGCTCAGCGAGGAACTGGGCGGCGTGGTCGTGTTCGAAAACCCAGTCATCGTAGGCGGAGAAAGCGGCGTCAAAACCATCGGGTAGAGAGGGTTTCGTATCCTCCGCAGGATAAACAATCTCCCGCGGCCGGACCTGCATCAACCAGTCGTGCAAAGCGCGCGCTCCTTCCAACTCGCCCGCACGGAACTCCCCGGTGCTCATGTCCAGGTGGGCGACGCCGAAGTGGTCGTCGCGTTCGCGAATGGCGGCGAGAAAGCGGTTTTCCTTGGGCTGGGTGAGGTCCAGGTGGAACGTGCTGCCGGGGCTGAGAATCTGCGTTACCTGGCGCTCGACGATCTGTCCCGGCCGGGGCTCGGATACTTGGTCACAAATTGCCACCCGCCGCCCCGCCTCGACGATTTTACCGATGTAATTTTCCGCCGCGTGATACGGCACCCCGCACATCGGCACTCCGTTGCGTTTCGTCAGCGTCAGATTGAGCAGTGCAGCGGCGTCCTTGGCATCCTCGAAAAACATCTCGTAGAAATCGCCCAACCGGAACAACAACAGGGCGTCGGAGGGGATTTCCCCCTTGATCCGGCGGTATTGTTGCATCATCGGCGTCAGATTCTCGGACATGGCGGCAAGCCTCCGAGGATGGCCGCACCACGCGGCGATTCCAGCCCAAAAGGCCGCGCCTTTAGCTGACAGGGGACCTTCGATACATTGGGGCGTAAAGATGGGACCTCCAGCACGCTCCCCGCAATCAGGCTTGCCAGCACTCGTTTTTACAGTAATATCTGTAAAAATGAGGTTGCTCCTCTTCACGGGATTTTTTGCGCTCGCCCTAGTCATTGAGGCGGTGGCACAGCTTTCCCCCTCCCAGCACGAACATCTGGTGGCTACTTCCCGCTGGCTGGCCAGCGAACGGATCGGATACAACCAGCGCTGGCGCCTGCCAGGTGAGTCCGAGCCATGGGTCATGGATTGCTCCAATACCTCCCGTTATATCTACCGCCGCGCCTTTGGCATCGACTTGCCCCGCACTGCATCCAGTCAGTATTGGGTGTTGTCCCAGGAAGGTCGCATCACCGCCGCCCCCCGTCGGGTCGACGGTGGGGTGGACACCCCGCGTCTGCTCGGCCAGCTCCGCTCCGGCGACCTGCTGTTCTGGGAATGGACCTACGACATCAAACGCACCCCTCCCATCACCCACGTTATGATCTATCTGGGCCAGACCGCATCCGGCGAACCGCGCATGGTCGGCAGCGCCTCCCGCAGTCGCGGGGAAATCACCCAGCGCGGCGGGGTGGATGTTTACCGTTTCGACCCCAACGCCCCCATGGGAGGGGTCCGCGATGCGCGCGGCAACTATACCCGTGTGGGCCGCTTCGTCGGCTTCGGCCGACCGATCCAACGCGAAGAGTCCCGCATCCATATGGCACGGGAACCCCGCGCCGAATTGGTGCCGGGTGGTTGATCCGCTGGTGGGGCAGATCGTTAAATCGATACCCGGCAAGCGTGGCAGGTGAAACCCGCGCCGAAGCTGCACAGCCACAAATCCCCCTCCGCGCCGGACTCCAGAGCGCGTTCCAGCGCGAACATGACCGAGGGGCTGCTCATATTGCCGTAATCGCGCAGGATCAACTCCGCTTCCGCCAACGGCTGCCCCGGCAACAAGGCCCGGACCGCTTCCATCACACGCTTGCCGCCGGGGTGCAACACGGCCCGGGGTGCGGGTCGCCCGTTGGAACCAGGATACAGCGAGACCACCGCCCGCGCCGCAGTCTCGGGCACGTCGCGGTGAAGACGGTTGCGCAGCTTGCCATCGCGATTTTCAAAACGCAAAAGCCCACGCTGCTCCGGCCAGTGCAAAGTTTGAAACTCCGAGACCTGCGGCCCTCTCCCCTCCCCGACGACCCCACCCCAGACCGACGCCGATGCACCATCGGCGAACAAACACGCGCTGACCAGCACACCCGCATCATCGTCCAGATAAAACGCCGCCGAACAAATCTCCACCGCCACACAGGCGACTCGCGCGCCTGGATGGGCCACGAGAAACTGCGATGCCGCGCGCAACATCGGAATGGCCGCACCACACCCCTGCCCCACATGATCGGCCAGATACGCACCGGACGACAGCCCCGCCCGTTCCGCGATAAAACTACTCAGCCCCGGACACAAATAACCGGTGCAGGTGCAAACAAACAACGCGTCGAGTTCCGCCCCAGCCACCCCCGCCCGCTGCAACGCCGGGCCGAGCGCGTCGACCGCAAGGCGCGGAGCCTCGCGTTCGAAGACATGGTTGAGTCCTTCCGCATCCAGTGTGAACAGCTCGTCCGGTGGCGTGGCGAAGTGGCGCTTGGAAATCCCGCTGTCGCCCAGCAAAATCCTGTCCAACATCTCCCGCGATCCCGGACGCAGACTCCGGTGACCGGGCGAGGACTGGAACAGCGCATGAACCTCCTCCTGACGATAGGAGGCAGGGGGCACCGCATTGGCCAGGGAGAGCAATCGCATGGGCCACTCTACACCCTTTCCCTAAATAGCAGCAAAAGGTTGCGACGGGAGGGAATGAAAACCCGCATCACCGAGCGGTCCGGGCCGGAGACCCTCCATAACAGCCATTCAAAGCGGCGCGTAGCGCCGCACTCCAAAGTGCGACACGCGCCGTATGGATGACCATCAGACACCCAGTTCGCGGGCGGCGGCCACCAAGCCATCGGCGGTCAGACCGTGTTGGGTGTATAGCTCGTCGGCGGTGTAGGCGGACTGGCCAAACTCCCCACGGATGCCGAGACTGCGCGCCTTGACTTCCACTCCGGCGGTAACCAAGGCGTGAATCACCTGCGCACCCATACCACAGACAACCTGATGGTCCTCCATGGTGACGAGCCGTCCACCAGTGGCTTTGACGGCTTCGCCAATGGTGGCGACATCCACCTTGTTGACGAAGGCGTTGTTGATGACGGTGGCGCTTTTGCCGGAGGCGGCGAGTTTCTCGGCGGCTTCCAGTGCTTTGCCCACCAGCGGACCGTTGGTCAGAAAGGTGACGTCTTTGCCTTTGCGCAGGACCTGCGCTTTGCCCCATGCGTAGTCGGCATCGGTGAGAAAGGTCAGCGGGTAGTTTTCACGGCCAACGAAGAAGACCACCGATTCGCCGTCTTTGCCGGCCTTGCGGTCGTCGGCGATGCGTTGGATGGCCTGATACATGAGCGACTCGGCTTCGTCCGAGCAGGAACATGCGATGACGGTGGTGTGGGGAATCGCGCTGGTGGCGGCAAAGTAGGTGGTCGCCTGGTGCGAGGCACCATCGGCGGCATCCTGAAAACCGCAGTGGGAGAAAACGGCGATGACCGGGGACTGGGAGAGCGCGGCCATCGTGAGCGGCAGCTTGCCCTTGGTAACACCGAATTGGGCGAAGGTGTCCACCACCGGGATGAAGCCCTGTTTGGACATGCCCGCACCGGTGCTGACCATGTTGGACTCGGCGACACCGACGTCGATGGAGCGTTCCGGGAAGGTTTTCTGGAAGGGGGCGACTCCGGTGGAGCCGGCCAGGTCGGCGGAGATGGAAACCACAGGCAGACCTTCTTTTGCGGCCTGGATCATGGCCTTGGCCAGACCG
The DNA here is from genome assembly GCA_964617445.1 of uncultured Blastochloridaceae bacterium. GTDB lineage: Bacteria > Verrucomicrobiota > Verrucomicrobiia > Methylacidiphilales > CAZTYG01 > CAZTYG01. The sequence goes on along the minus strand of CAZTYG010000064.1, from coordinate 2,378 downwards.
GCCTGGATTTTCGAGGTCTTCGGGCCTTCGGCTTTGGCGGGAGCGTTTTTCTTGGCCTCCTGCTTTGCATCCCATTCGGCGCGCAGTTCCTTGGCCCAAGCAAGCATGTCGTCGGGAGCGGAGCCGCCAAAGATTTCGTGGACCCAGTCGATGATGCTCTCACCATCCTTGAGCGGAAAGCCGTGGCCGCCGGAACTGTCGGCCTCGGTTTTGCTGATGCCGTAGCCCTTGATCGTTTTGATCCAAAGACAGACGGGTTGTTCCGGGTTCTTGCGCGCCTCGGCCAGGCCGCGTTCGACTGCTTGATAAACCAACTGCAGGTCGTGGCCGTCATCAACTTTGATGACATTCCAGCCGAGCGGAGCCAACGACTCGAAGGTCGGCTGCATGGAAAAGGAATCGGCGGTGATGCGGCCGGAGAGCTTGGTGTCGTTGTCGGAGATGACCATGACGAAGGGGTTGAGCAATCCCTTGGAAGCTAGACCGGGAATGGCGGCAAATGCCTCCTTGGCTTCGCCTTCCATGGACGCGCCATCGGAGACAACGCAGAGGGTGGAGCGGTCGTTTTTCGCCGCTTTGTCACCGAGGGCCAAACCCTGGGCCTGCGGCAGAGCCGAGCCAAGCGGGCCGTTGCTCATGTAAACACCTTCGGGATTGAGATGGGACTCGCCGTGGCCGGTGAGTTTGCTCTTGATGCTGCGAAATCCTTTGAGGTCGGCGTAGGTCATGCCGTCGAATCCGTAAAGCGCGCGCAGGGCATAAACGCCGTTTTCTGTGTGACCGGCATCGTTGACGAAGTTGTATGCAGCGTGCCATGGGCGGCTTTTTTCGGCGAACATGATCGCGTGAATGGCGGCCATCATTTCAGCCATCGCGGCGGGCCCACCCCAGTGGCATGCGGCGCCACCGACAACAGCGTGCACATTCATCAACGCCACCAGCGCGCGGGTGGCGCGGGGATCGGCCACGGTGACGGCTTCACCGGCTTGATTCTTGACTTGCACGGTATGCTTCGGTGCGCCGGACGGCGTGGGCGCGAGTTTGCTCTTGATGGAAAAGGGAGTCAGCGGAGGGGCGTCCACTTTTTGCACGGGGGTGGTATCAACGGCCATATTATCGGTCTCTCTGGTTGGGGGTTGTTTGCCGCGCCGGAGGCGCGTGGAAGGCCCATGTTCTAGCCGTCGGTGGGCGGCATGGCAAGCAGAGCCTGTTTTTCGAACCCCTGCCCATCCGGCACCAATTCGTCACGGGTGGTGGCATACCAGACCGGCGTTGCGCGTGGCAGCTTTTCCCAAAACAAGCCCTGGCGGGCAGCGTCGAGCTCGTTGAGGGCGTCATCCACCAACAACAACGGCCGGCGACCCGTGTGTTTCTCCACCAAAAAAACCTCCAACAGCCGCATTGTCAGCGCCAGCGCCTTCTGCTGACCCTCTGAGCCGTAAGTGCGCAAGTCCACTCCGTCGCATGCGCAGACCCAGTCGTCCCGCTGGGGACCAAGTAACGCCGCACCGGTTTCCTGTTCGCGCCTCCGCAAGTCTGCATCCGCCGTTTCCAGCAGACGGGGGATGTCAGACTTGCGGGTGAAGTCCGTGCGCCCCGGACGCCCTGCCAATTCCCCATAGTGGACCTCCAGCAGCGGCCCCGCCTCGGTGGTGAATGTGCTCCGGGCCTCGTGAATCGCTGCGGTCTGCTCGCGCAATTGTTCGGTCAACGGACCCCACAACGCAACATCCACCGCCGGATTGCGCAGCAGCGCGTTTTTTTCCCGCAGCAACGCCCCCGCCCGCTGCACCCGCGCCAGATAGCCGGGATACAACCACGACATCAATGTGTCCGCCCACTGGCGCCGCATCTGCCCGCCGCCCCGCACCAACTGCCGGTCATCGTTCTGCAAAACCACCGTCGGCAGCCCGCCCCAATATTCCCGGAACGAAACCCCCTCATTTGCCCCCCGGGTCAGTGTGCGCTTCTCTGCCGACCACTCAATCTTCAACAACTCCGCCGACCCGTCGTCCGACAGAACCCGACCGGACACCCCGCAGCTTCGTGCTCCCCACGCCACCAATTCACGGCTCTGCCCTGTGCGAAAAGATTTTACCCGGGACAGAAAACACACCGCCTCCAGAATGGAAGACTTGCCCGCTCCGTTCGGCGCCACCCATACCGGACGCGGCCCGATGCCGCGCAGGTCCTTTCGCGCATGGCATCGGAAATCCACCAAATGCAACGATTCCAACATCCGGCCAACCTAGACGCCCCGGTTCACGATGCCACCCCGGATTCGGGACGACAGGGGACAGCTTCTCAGAGGCCGTCTAAAACATGCTGGAATGACGGTTTGCAAGAAGAAAATCCCGTGGGCAAGGCGCGACGAAGGC
>CAZTYG010000063.1:3546-9619 GCA_964617445.1 uncultured Blastochloridaceae bacterium | reverse complement strand
GGGAAGGAATTCATTAAAGTGTTAGCTTTTTCTTTGTCAGGCCAGTGATCTTGAAGAGAGTCGGTCGATCGTGAATCTCTGGAGTATATACCCGGCCATCTGGAAAGATAACGGTGATGATGGGCTTTTCGTGGTGTTCGGCAAGATTCCAGAAGACTTCCCACGACTCGGAGAAAATGGCGGCAAGCGTGATGTCTTGCGAATTCTCGATCAAAAAAATGCTTTCTGCTATCGGGATCGCGGTCGATCCCATTCCATAGACTGCAACATTCTTGCTGTCGCGAATCCAGATAACCCTGTGTTTGTTCTCGTTTTTAGATCCATACAAACTGATGTTGGATGAGTTTCTGATCTCCATTTGAGTGGTGCCCTGACCATGTTGCAGATGGGTATTGTAGATCGCAAATGGCCCCTGAATTCCATCGATCAGAATCCGCCGGTGTTCGGGTCCGTGCGCCCGGCTGCCATCTTCCATGAATGGATAAAACGCCCCGCCGCCGTGGCCGCGAACCACATAGAGCGGCCAATTGGGGACACGGTCCGCATGCGCACCGGCCCCATCCCAGGCATTACACCTCTCCGCCGATCCGCGATGCATAAAGACGGGGCCTGTTTTTGCGGTAAGTGAGAGGAGTTCTTCGGTCCACCGCCAGTTGTGCCATGGGCGCATACCGCGGTCGAGGGGAAGCGTGTCATTGCGACAATACCCCGACATAGCAAACACAGCGCGAAGACAGGACTTTCCTCCACACCGCCAATCGAGCATGTACGCGCCCGGCGCATCCTCCCGGGGCATGAAGACACTGAAGTAAGCCAGTTGCGTCCCGGCCTCTGCCACATCTGCTGTGCGCAATGCAGGTTGCGGATTGCTGACGTCGGCAAACCCGACGCCGCAGGGCACAATCATGCTGATGGCGGTATTCAGCCCAATGATCTTGTTGCGGGCATTGAGCCGGAGGGGGGCCGTGATGCAATAGGCCCCCTTGGGCAGGAAAATGGCCTCATTTTCGTCCAGTGCGCGCTGCAGCGCCTCCGTATCGTCGGTTTGACCATCACCGCGCGCACCATAAGGTGCCTCACGAACATTGATCACTCCTGGCGAATTCCATCGCGGAAACAAATCGGCGTCCCAGAGAATATGCTTTTTGCAAAGATCCTCCGGCGGCGGGGAGCCGGGCTTTATGGTCCCCACCCATTTCCCCATTCTTTTGCCGTCCGTGTAAATCGGATGCGGCACCGTATTGGCCGGGCTTTCGTAGGAGTAGGCGAACTCCTCCACGTGATTCCACTCCCCCGACACCTTGCCAAAATACCCCTGACCGCGCTCCATCGACTCCACCACTGCATCGGTATGGCGCATCCAGCAATTGCGCAGATAGACAGGGGTCGCTGCCCGGATCGGAGCAAACAGGGTGGTCAAGACCCTGAAATACGTGGTCGCGACCGGATACTCGATACGGCAATCCACCAGCTCAGCGCCATTGATGCGCGAAGCCAATGCCGTTTGTCGGGTCACCAAGGCGGGCACCCCCGGCGACATGTTAAAGTCACACCCCACCAGACACAGCGGACCCCGCTGGGAAAAGATCACTGCGGCTTCCATCTGTCCCTCAAAGCGGCATCCGGCGACTGTGACCACTGCCATCTCACTATCAACGGCAGCCAAACCATAAGCCCCTCCCTTGAACGAGAGATTGAACAAACCCGTCCCGTTGCCCGGCCCGCCGAAAACCCCGGCATAGCCGCTGCCGGCATCGAACTCGCAATCCTGAATCGACGAGCCTTCCGCTTCACCAAAAGTGATGGCGACCGCGCCGGGGTTGTCCTCACCAATCGTCACATCGATTCCGTAAAACGTCTGATGATAGGCATTGCAGCCCATGCCGCCGGACAGTGGCGCAAATGGAGCCGGGCGGTTCTTGAAATGAGCGTCGAAGTGAAAGACCGGCTTCACCGCACCGGGATCGTTGAAGCCTGGCGCTGAAGAGGCAAGCCGTACGCGTGGTCTGCGACCATCTTTGCGCTCGCCAATCAGGACCGACGGCCAGCATTCGCTAAACGGCAAGGCGCGGCAATCATCAAAACGCGCATCGTCCCGCCCGCCCCAGCAGACAATCGTGTCGCTCACCACATACTCGCCAACCGGGAAATAGGCTGCGAGCCGATGATGACGGGCAAAGAAGACCGCCGCCCGAATGGCTTCGGTAGAGTCCATTGTCCCTGTTGAGTCTGCCGAGAACGGTGCCTGCGTCACATCGACCAAGCCCTCGTTTAAAAGTAGTTGTGCCTTCATCGCCTTCAATGCGTCGACATCATCAATGCAGATGCCCTGGCTTGCTGGCGAATCCGATTGGCCGACTTTCATCGGCGGCATTTCTTCGGACGGGTTTACGTTTGTCATGATTTTACATTTTGTCTGCAGGACTGGTGGGGGGCTTAGAGTGTGCGCGCGAACAAGGACTGAAGTTTCTCACTTTGGCGTATCCCACTCCGGGTCTGCGGCGGCCCGTCCGGCCGCTTCCCCCATGGCCACGGCATTGCCGGTAACCCGGTAGGCGGAGTGCGCCCAAAAATCCCCGCTGATACAGCGTCCGGCCAGCAGCAATCCTTGCACATCGCGTGCCACCAGACATCCAAAGGGAATATCGAAGGGTTTGGATTTCTTCATTCCCCGGTGTTCAAACGATTTACTTTTGCCGGGGTCGGTTGAATGAATATCCAAGCCAAAGGTCACCCGGCATATAGAGTCCTCGCACGTGCGCCCCTCTATGGCATCGTCAAGCGTCACGGTTTCGCGCCCATGAATGCGACGCCCTTCCCTCACCCCGATTTGCGCGGCGGTGCATACCACCCGCAGCTTGTTCCAGACTCCCCCGAGACTGCGCAACGCTTGGGTGATCCTGAATACTTCCGCACGGGCCCGAACCGTGGCTACCGTCATTTCTTCCGCGGAGATTACGGATACGTGATACTCATGATTGGTCATCAATGCGTATAAATCATCCCGGATCCTGAAGAGGGTGGGCGCTTCATAAGAGGGGTTCACCCCCCCGCGCCGCATTTCCTCAAGCAGCAAGGTTTTGGGTGTCACACCGATTGAGCTCCCCACCATCGATTCGATTTCCTGGAAATCCAATCCTGTCAACAACGCGAGGAGGCTCATGGGTTGGCACTGGCCGGTTTCCGGGTGGCCGAGATCATATCCGCACCCGGCCAGAGCGGCGACATCCCCATCGCCAGTTGCGTCAATGAACGAGCGGGCCTTCCATGCCTGGCGTCCTGATTTGGATTCGGTCACCACAGAGGCAAGGCGCCCTTCCTCGACCTGGGCGGCGACGACGCGGGTGTGGAACTGAAAACGAATGCCCGCTTCCAGACACATCTCCTCCAGAAGGAGCTTCATTTCCTCGACATCATAGGCGAAGTCTTTTCCGCCTTCTATGCGCGGCTGCCGCGCTCCCCTGGCATCGAGTTTTTCAATGATTTCACGCATGATCCCCTCTTTGTCGGCAGCATCGATGATCCAACACAGTGCCCCGGCAGTCCAGACACCTCCCAGGCAACCATGCACTTCGAGCAAAACCGTGTTCGCTCCGTTCCGGGAAGCGGAGAGGGCGGCGGCGACACCGGCCGGACCCGCGCCGCACACCACCACGTCCGCCTCGTGGACGATGGGGGTTTCGCGGCTGTCTTCGAAAATATGTGAGGAAGGATTCATGGTGTTTGTCCTGTTTGGATGGTATTGAAGCGAAACTCGTAACGAAGCCGGTCGGCGGCGTTGATGCGCAGAAGACCGGGCCGGGCCCCGCCGACATTCTCCCCGATCATCTCCACCTGGATGGTGCCTCCGCCCTCCACTTGAAGCAGCGAAGCCGAGGACGCATCGCCAAGGCGAATGCGCACGGGCGCTTCGTCCGACTTTTGCGGGAGAACTCGCGGCTGCGAAGAGTCTCCGGCCAGCAGCAGGGGCAGGGTTTCGGTGAAAATGCCGGGATGCAGAACTTCGACCACGATGCGCTCGTCCTCGAAGCGGAGCGTTTTTCGCCCAATCTCTCCAAGCGGATAAAGGATCTCCAGGGGCTGGTCGCCGTCCCCGCCAATGACATCCATGTTGCGGCCATGCGCGACCTCGAATATTTCGCTCCCGATTCCGTATCGGGCGCGGATCGGGGATGTGACTTCATATGGCGAGCTTGTCCCTTCGGGCGCGGTTCCGTAGACGAGACCGCTTGATCCCGTGCGCGCTTGCAGCAGGGGTGCGCTCTCCGGACCCGCCAGCAGGGTCAGCGCCGCGCAAGCGCCCCGGGCCAGGGAAAGGTCTGCGAAGGCCGCATAGTAGGACGGTCGCCGGACAAAGGTGTAGACGTATCGCTCGCCCAGGTGTTCGTCAGCCCGCTGGTGCGTGAACCGCCGCGTGCAGAGACACTGCATTCTTGCCCTCGCCGCCGAGCACTGGGCTCCCGTCGGGCTGAAGTCCAACGCGTCGTCCCGGTGAAGAAAGGCGTAGGGCGTGAAGGACCAAAACGATTCCTTGAGCGGCTCCATGTCCACCGGCCAACGGGATTCGACAAGCTAGCGACGCTCCCGACGCAGACCTTGCTTTTCCTCCTCGCTGACCATGAAAGGCCAGGCTTCGGGGATGTGCTTGGCCATTGTGTCCCGGAAATGTGGCGTAAAAGGCGTATCGTTCCGCAAGCAGATCCCGCTGTTCAACAGCACGCCCCCGCCGTCCGGCGCGGGCACGCTGTTGTAGTCCATCCACTCGTAAAAGCGACGTTGCTCTTCGATGAGTGTCCGGGCCCGGGGGGTGTCGCCCAGATACTCAAAGAGCATTGTCGTGTTGGAGCGATGGGTGCCCAGATTATAGGCCCAGTCCGGGTGGTCGGCCTCCCAGAAAAATCCCGCTCCGCTCTGCCCGAGCCTGCCGAAGGTATCCAGCCGTTCGTCGAGCATTTCTGCGATCTCCAGGTCCTGCGGATGACGCTTTATCCAACCTGCGGCGGCCGCTGTGCCGTTGGGGAGTTGGTTGCTGAAGCTGGCCGTCCGACGGCTGAATTCGGGTTCGGCAAGCGACTCGACGATATTCCGCCGCTGCTGTTCCACGAGGCGCGCGAGAAGCATCGGGTCAATCACGGGCCCTCCCCGCTCCAACGCGCCCTTAAGGAATTCGAACCCGCGGGACATAAATTTGGCGCTGAAGGCCTGGACCACCGGACTTCGCGCGTTCACGGCATCGGCCTCCGGATGACGCGGGTCCTGAATCGCCAGCCAATAGTTGATGGCCGCCTCCAGCCGCAACCGCAACGCCTCATCGCCATAATACGGATTCCACTCCGGGCGTTGTGTATAGAAATAGATCAGGGAGAGGATATTCTCCATAATCCGGGCCTCGCGGGGATGGTTATTGGCCGCTCCGCGCCAGACCGCGATGTCGATGAAGCCGCGGTACGGCCCTTGGTCCAGGATAGCGTTGGCCAGCCGGGGCAGATGCTCAAGGTAGTAAGGCATCCATTGGCTGTGCTTGAACCCGTCATGCGGATCGAGATCGCGATCCGAGAACACCGAGGGGTCGATCTCTGCAAGGTTTGTCGGCTGTAGGCGGGGCAGCGGAATCGTGTCCGTGCTGTTGAATGGTTTCATAGGCTATATCCCGGGATCGACGGTTACTCCATTAACCTCACTGCTTATAGGAAGCGTTGATCTCCGGACACCAGAGCGACATCCTGCTCTTGTGAAACAGATTCCGTATCGTCATCGGATCTGGTTCGCCGTTGAATCGCTTTTTCGGGGCCTCTGGTTTCCAACTCAGCGCTTAACCGGATGTCTGCGTACGATCCACCCACGTGAATACGGTGTCCGCCTGACGAGCACGTCCAATCGTCGGACTTTTCCTCGAAATACATCAGATCGTTTTCGTCCAGTAAAAAAAGCACCCGCTGTTTTTCGCCGGGTTCCAAAAACAATTTATCGAAGGTTTTCAGTTCGCGCGGCGGGCGACCCACTGATGCAGCAGAATCTTCGACATAAAGTTGCACGACCTCGGCTCCGAAACGATCTCCGATGTTCTCCACCG
>CAZTYG010000063.1:0-3536 GCA_964617445.1 uncultured Blastochloridaceae bacterium | reverse complement strand
TTCCAAACGCCTTCGGCGGTCTTCCCGACGGATAAATCGGAATAGCAAAATTGAGTGTAAGAGAGTCCGTGGCCGAACCAGTAACGAACAGGGATTTTCTTGGCGGCATACCAACGGTAGCCGATGAAGATGCCTTCGCGATAGTGAACGGGGTAAGGCCATTTGCAGTTGAGATGCTCCGGCTTGGGCTCATCGACCATCAGGCCCTGCACGGCTTCCTTGATGCTCGCGCCGGGGGGCAGGTAGTCGGCACCGGGTGAATCGCTAAAATCAAGTTCAATGGTGAAGGGCAATTTGCCAGAGGGATTGACATCTCCGGCGAGAACGGCGGCAAAGGCGGCAGCTCCACGCTGTCCGCCGAAAGGTGACTGGATGATTGCGGACGTGGCATCGTGCCAGTCCATGGCCACGCCGCAGCCAGTGGTGATGTTGACGATTACCTTGCGTGCCTTTTTACAAGCCCGACTGATCAGGTCGTTTTCGCTTTCCGGCAAGTGGAAATCGTGGTCGCTGCCTTCCCCTTCACTCTCATGGCCGGTGCAGACGATCACAATATCTGCCCGCGCAAGATCCGGATTGGTGGGCTGAAACCGTCCCTCGACAGTGGCTTTGCGGAACCGCTTGGTGATCGCCTCAAGATAAGATTCATTATTGTAGCCCTCCACACACGCGGCTCCCATGCCCGAGAGCGGCGTCCGCATGGCCCAGTTCCCGACAACCAGGATGCGCCCGGAAAACTCGCCATCAAGCGGAAGCAGCGCATCTTCGTTGCGGAGAAGAACCGTGCCCTCGCAGGCGGTCTGATAGGCCACGGCTTCGTGCGCTGGTAGATTGTCGAGAAAGGCATCCTGGATGTGCGGAGAATCCAGAAATCCCATCATCGCAAAGGCGCGCAGCACCCTCTTGACCATTTGGTCGATCTCCGGGGAACCTAGCAATGCGTCGCGGACAAGCTGAAGGTATTTCCCAGCCGGCATTTCCAAATCCTGGCCTGAAGCCGCCACTTTTTTCCCGTCGTTCACCGAACGCCAATCGGTCATCACAATATGCTGGAAACCCATCTCGTTCCGGAGCAGGCCGTTGATGACCTCATCGCTCTGGCCGCAGTATTCGCCGTTGAAATAGTTGTAGGCGGTCATCACCGCGAGAGCCCCCGCCTCGATGCCCGCCTCAAACGGACGGAGATAGATTTCCTTGAGCGCGCGGCGGCCGATATAACTGTCTGTATGCCGACGGTAATAATCGGTTTCATTGCCGATGAAGTGTTTGAGTGTGGCGATGACACCGGTCTGCTGAAGCGCAGTCGTGTAAAGAAAAACCATTTCGGAGGCGAGCACGGGATCCTCCCCACCATACTCGAAATTGCGTCCGTATTGGGAGATCCGGTACATATTCATGCCCGGGCCCAGAAGCACATGCATTCCGCTGGCCCGGCACTCTTCGCCGATGCTGCGGGCGTAAGCGGCCATGAGTTTGCGGTTCCACGTGGATGTCAGCATGAGCAGGCTTGGAAAAGCAACCGAGTCGGTGAATTTCCCGGAAGGAAACTTCTCATGCTTCCGCACGCCCTGGGAGGCGTCAGTGAACTGAAAGTCGGGGATCCCCAGTCTCTCGCAACCCCCAATATGGAAGAATTTGCCGCAAACCATATCGAACTTTTCTTCGGCGGTCATTCTCGCGACGAGATCGTCCGCCCGGCGGTTGGCTTCCGCAAAAGGAACGACTGGGGCAAAAGGCGTAAGACCCGTCCGGGAAAGCGCAAAGCGTTGACGGATCGCTCCAAAGACGGGCATGCCTTTGCGCTTACCCTCGGACGATTCCAGGTGACTGTCCGGCCGCTGTGGACTTGCCGATGGATTGGTGGATTGTTGCGAACTCATATGCTGGAGGATTCTATAGATCACTATTTCTCGAAGCCGAAATGATGCGCGCTCACAGAAAAAGTGCCGGTCCGAGTGCATCTCCATGATCAAATTCAAACGCGTCACCGGACGGCATGTTTTGTTCCTCTGCTGCTACGAAGAGCAGGACCAGACGCGCCAGAGAAAGGAGAGTTTTCATAAATAATCCATCTTCAGTAGCACCATATTTCATGACTTGGGTGCAACAGGCTAAATGGAATGCGGTCCCACAACCGGGCCACCCTGATATTCGCGGATTGATCCGTCACCGCCCCCGACCAATAGCCAATGACCTCCGGCTTGGTATCGGCGAACAACTGGTTCTGAGGCAGATGAAGGGTGGCTGCGAGGAGGAACAGCGACGAAAGGCAGCGGACAGCCCAAAAACGGCGGCGATCCATCATGAGTAAATGGCTTGCCATCATGTTGTGAGCGCAACCACCTCAGGGGCGGGCGGGGCGTCCTCTCCAGGATTGACCGACGGTTCCACAAACCGATTTGCCGAGAGAAAATACCCCCGAAGATGGCGGATATAAGCGGGAATGGTGTCACGATAATTGATCAAAGTCCCCTCGCAACCACGGTCGGACAAAGCCTCGGCATGCAGGTGAAGATAGGCTTGGGCATAGGTCATGGCAGCCTCAAGGCCCTCTCTCACCCTCTCGCGGTCCGGGTCCGAAAGTGCTTCCGGGATCTTGTCGTCACAGACATCATGCAGTGCCACCAAGGCTTCGACAGCCTTCAGATGCATTTGGGTGCAGGCAATGCGATTGCGGAGAAAACGCACGAGACGCCGTCCTTCGAGTTGCCCGGTTGTCGCGAGGCAACGGGCCAGCAGGGCATCGATCTCGGAAAGCCGCTGCCTGACACTTGCCAGATTGTCCAACGTGAAACGCCGCGTCCAACCCAGTCCGGGCTTGTTTTTCCAACAAGAGTAGTGGCAGAAGCCGATATTGAACAAATGGTCGCGACAAAAGGAATCGGTGTCGTCAAGAGCCGTCATCGCCGTGACGAAATCATCGATACCCCCGATGGCCAATGAGCGTGCGAAGTCGCGACAGAATGCAGCGGGCGTCAACGCGGGATCAATACAGACCAGAGCTGCGTAGCGAATCGCGATACGATTCTCTGTGGTGCGCCAGTGGTTGAAGCTTAGTCCTGAGACGCGCCCTCCGTTGAGCTTCGCTTGAGCCACTTCGACCGCCTGCCTGGAGCCAAGTAGTGAGTTCTGTTGGTTGAACATCATGCCATCAAATTCAAGCCACGAGTAGCTGCGGGTTCGTGCCCAGTCCGCCGCGGTCAGGTCGAGCGCGGCCATGTTACCCGCCGCTATGCGGGCACCATGCGATGGGAGAAAGGTCCATCCGATATCCTGCGGACACGCCTGACGCAAGAAGTTCAATGCGGCCTGCAAAGGTTCGACATCGGTCTCATACACGCCCACGGCAAGTCGTGGAAGCTCGCTGCGCCGATCCCGCAGCCGCCGCAGCACCTCCAGATAAAGTTCGAGTCGCTTGACCGGGGTGTGCTGGTTCTCGGGGGTGATCAACTCCAGCGTGCCGATGCCGGGATAGTGGTCCAGGACCGCCAAGCAGGCGCTTACGCCGTCGTCGGGGTTTTCCTCTTTGATCTCCA
>CAZTYG010000062.1:3899-9647 GCA_964617445.1 uncultured Blastochloridaceae bacterium | reverse complement strand
CGGATTTTATCCGCCGTAAAACGGCGTTTCAGCACTTTTTAGACGGCCTCTCAGGTCGCTGAGGCGCACGGAATGTCTTCTGGTGCGGGGTGGGGGCGCATGCTATAAAGCACCGCATGGACGTGGTGCATTTGCTGGCCACGGCGCTGGGTCTGGCGGCGCTGGCCGGAATCAATCTCTATCTGACGGTGTTTCTCACGGGAATGGCCGTGCGATTCCAGTGGATCGAGCTGGCTCCGGGGCTGGAGCCGCTGGACGCCCTGGGTCATCCGGCGGTGCTCGCTGTGGCTGGGTTCATGGCATTGGCCGAAATGATCGCCGACAAAAGCCCTTGGTTTGACTCTTTGTGGGATGCAGTGCATACGGTGATCCGTCCGGTGGGGGCTGTCTTCATCGGCCTGGCGGTGCTGGGGGACATGCATCCGGCGTTGACGGTGATCGGGGTGCTTTTGTGCGGCGGGGTGGCGCTGACCACCCACACAGCCAAAGCCGGTTTCCGCCTGCTGGTCAACGCCTCGCCCGAGCCGTTCAGCAACGCGGTGGTGAGCACGGCCGAGGACGTCGGTGTGGTCGGCGGCATTTTTCTGGTGCTGCTCTTCCCGGTGCTGGCGATCGTATTGCTGCTATTGTTTCTGGGTCTCTTCGGCTGGAAGGCACCCAAGTTGTTCCGCTTTTTCCGGGCAACAGGCTGGTTGATCATCGCCAAGCTTCGGGCTCTGGACCCGGGCGGACCCGACCGATTGAATGAACTACCCACCGGAGTGTGTGCCGCGGCGCGCCATGCTTTTGAGAAGGGATCGGCGGAGGGGGAAAAACTGGCTTGGGCGGTGCCCGCTGTGCTGGTCTCGGCGGGACGGCTTCCGGAATTTGCACATGGATATGTGATCGAAACCAACGGCGGACCGGGCGGCGCACGACGGGGCGCCCTCAGCGGCCATGGTGTCCAATTTCTGGAGGATGGCGACTTGGACTGCGAACTGATCCAGCGGGCCTTGTTTGATGAACTGCGAATCACCCCGGCGAAGAGCGGGATCAAACTCACTGTCAGGTTCGCCAAGCACCACCGCCTGTATCCCCTGGAGTTGGTCAAGCGATGGGAGAAACAATCCGGGTTGGCCCCGGTTCCGGCGCGGATTTGAACTTTCTCCAGCCTCTCGGACCGTGAAGCGCTTCCGCAAATTTCTGGTCATCGGCCTGATCATCTGGCTTGCGATTGTCGTCAGTGGCGTCGTATTGGTGCGCCCCCATCTGCGCATTTACAAGGCCGCAAGCGGCACCATGGCTCCCCTCGTGGAAACCGGCGACTTCACCCTGGGCGTGGCCTACCTACCCTTTCTGCCACCGCTTGAACCAGGCCACATCGTTGTCTATCCAGTGACGGGCGTCCCCGGCATCTCCGAAGAACGCCGCCATGAACTGCATCTCAAACGCGTCGTTGCTTTGGCGGGCATGAAAGCAACCATGTTGGAGGGTGATATCATCGTTCCGCCCGGCCACTTACTGGCTATGGGCGACAACCGGGACAACAGCTGGGACGGGCGGCACTACGGTCCGGTGCCGGCGGAAACGGTCCTCAGCCGCGTCGTCTTCCGCATCTGGCCCCCGCGCCGTTTGGGTCCGGTATATTAGTTTGTTACGAATTCCAAGGGAATGGCCCCCGTATGAACCAGGGTGATCTCACCCCGGACGGCCCGGAGGCCGCCGCTAGAACCGGACCTGAATCCCGACTCCGGCCGGAGGGAGACAAAAAAAGGGCGGCACCGGAGTGCCGCCCTTTTGATATTTGGCAAAAGCAGAGCGCCTTAGACGGCTTTCTCTCCTTTTTCCTCGGTGCGAATGCGGACCGCTTCCTCGACCGGGAGGACGAAGATTTTTCCATCGCCGATTTTGCCGGTTTTGGCGGCTTTGACAATGGTTTCGATGGCCTTCTCGACCAATGAGTCGGCCAGGATGATCTCGACCTTCACTTTGGGAAGGAAGTCCACGGTGTATTCACTGCCGCGGTAGATTTCGGTGTGGCCCTTCTGGCGGCCGAAGCCTTTTACCTCACTGACGGTCAGGCCTTCGATGCCGATCTCGGTGAGTGCTTCTTTGACCTCTTCGAGTTTGAAGGGTTTGATGACTGCTTCGATTTTTTTCACAGCTATATGTCCTTTCGTATTGGCTCCACCTCCGGGGCGCCCCGTGCGGGGCACCCTTCGGGCGGAATTCGGGTTAGCCTTTGCTCACCGGTTGGAAATCAGGATAAGCTTCCTGACCATGTTCCCCGATGTCCAGACCTTCCGCTTCCTCTTCTTCGCCGACGCGGACACCGAAGATGACCTTGATGACACCGAAGACGATGAGTGAGAAGACAAAGGCGAAGGCGCAGAACGCGACCGTGCCGATGATCTGGGAGGAGAGGTGGATATCATCGCTGAAGAAGGCGATGGCGACCGTTCCCCAGATGCCGCAAATCCCGTGGACCGAGATGGCGCCGACGGGGTCGTCGATCTTGATCTTGTCCAGGATGATGATGGCGAACACCACGATCACACCAGCGGCACCGCCGAGGAAAACAGCGGCCCAGGGGCCAACGGCATTGGCGCCGGCGGTGATGCCCACCAAACCGGCAAGAACGCCGTTGAGGGCCATGGAAAGATCGGGCTTCTTGAGGAAGACCCATGAGGTCAGCATGGAGACCACGGCTCCGGCCGAAGCGGCCAGGGCGGTGGTGGTGAAGACCAGGCCGAGAGCTTCGGGTTCCGCCGAGAGCACCGAGCCGCCGTTGAATCCGAACCAGCCGAACCACAGGAGGAAGACGCCGATGGTTGCCAGCGGCATGGAGTGGCCGAGAATCGGGCGGACCTTGCCATCAACATATTTGCCCTTGCGGGGGCCGAGAATGATCACGCAGGCCAGAGCGGCGAAACCGCCGAAGGCGTGCACAGCCGAGGAGCCGGCGAAGTCGTAGAACGCTTTCTCGCCGTCACCGAGTCCGGAGAGCCAGCCGCCGCCCCAGTGCCAGGAGCCAGCGATGGGGTAACCCAGAGCCACGAGAATGGTGGCAAAAAGCATGAAGGAGGGGAGCTTCACCCGTTCGGCAACCGAACCGGAGACGATGGTGGCCGCGGTGGCCGCGAACATCGCCTGGAAGATGAAGTCACCGAAACCGGTCATGGCGAGGCTGACGCCGCCGTAGGCGAAGGTGCCGCCATCCCCATCATTGAGATCGCCGATCGGGCTGCCGATCGCGAAATAACCATTGAAGTCTCCGGGGTAGTGGGTGTTGAAACCCACCAATGCGTAGGTCAGAATCCCAATCGAAACGATGAACACGTTTTTGAACAAAATGTTCGTCGTGTTCTTCGACTGGGTCAGACCCGCTTCGAGTGTGGCGAAGCCGAGGTGCATCATGAACACCATGGCCGCCGCAATGACGGTCCACAGCATGCTGGTGACGAAGAAGTCAAAGGCGTAGGCCGACGCGCCCTGCCGTTCGAGCAGAGCCGCGTAATCCTCGTCCATTTCAACTGCTTCTACTGCTTCGACAACCGGAGCGGCGACGGTTTCCACCACCTCCACCACGGTCGTTTGTTCCTCCTCCTGCGCCCAAGACTGGGTGCCGAGGGGAGCGCCCAGCATCACGGCCGCCATGAGGCCGAATGCGAGCTGTTTGAATCGTTTACTCATTCCATCTCTCCTTTGTTGTGTTTAGGTTTCCTCCTCCAGTCCCTTGACCGGATATGGGAACACCTAAAGAGCAGGGGGCGTGCCAAGTGAAAATTCACTTCCAATCCACGATTCAACCATTTCGCAGCCAGTGATTTACGTGGATAGAGTTTCGTCAGATCGGGATTTGCACGAAGCCGGACGGACGTGGGGACGGTATCGCGATTGGCTTGGATGGGTCAGGGGAAATCATGGGCTGGAAGCCCATGTTATGTTGCATCTGCGCGTTTCGATACGCCTGTTTGCGTCCCTTCGCGACCCGTGAAAGCCCGGGATTTTCCCGCCAGCTGTCGCTTTTTATCCAGTCTGCATCACCATCTCTGGATTTTGCCCGTAGGCGTTTTGGGTAGGCGTTCGACCGAATCAAAGCGGTCGGGAATTTCCAAGTCTTGGAGGTAAAGACCAGCAAAGGCGCGGAGATCATCGGTAGATGGCGGGCGAACGGGATCGACCAGCACCAATTCTGCGCGCAATTCTCCGGCTGCCCCGTCCCAGAGCACGCGCGACTCGCGAATGGCCGGGTGGCGGTTGAGGGCGGCCTCAACCTCTTCGCAAAAGAACTTCTGCCCGCCGCGCTCGATCCGGTTGGCCCGACGGCCGACGATGAAATAATCCCCATCGGCATCGACGCGGGCAAGGTCGCCAGTGGCAAAACCATGCGGCCCGGCCAACGCCCTAGCCGGAGTCCACGGATTGAGATATGCATCGAACAACCCCGGAGCGTGAATGTGAAGTTCCGCCGGGTGCCCGGTGATTCTTCCATCCACGGGCTTCCCGGATTCATCGACAAGAGTGAGCCGGCAGGCGCCGACGGGTCGGCCGATGGCGGCGGGTTTGGCGCTGGCGGTGGCGAGATTGACTGCGGGCAGCCCGGCCTCGATGACGCCGTAGGCCTGGGTCAACGGCACTCCCGTGGCCGCCAGAAATCGGGCGGCTGCCTCTGCGTCCAAGCCTGTGGCCGTGCTGATCGCCAGCCGCAGCGCCGTGCCCGCACTCCCCCGCTTCTCCATCACCCCGCACAAATCCCGGTAATGCGCGGGGTCGGCATACATCACCGTGGCGCGGGCCGCCATCTCCGCCAATGAGTCTTCCTCCCCCCGCCGCGGAATCAGAATGGTGGCACCATGAACGAGATAGAGAAGGATGGAGACGACATAATGGTGGGCCATCGGCATGAGCCAGAGGACGCGGTCGGTGGGACCGATTTGCAGAGCGGTATTGGCGTCGTCGATGCGGCGTGAAATCGTGTCGTGGCCGAGCACCACGCCTTTGCGCCGTCCGGTGGTGCCGGAGCTGAAGCGAAGAAAAGCGGGGGCCATGGCGTGAAACTCATCCTCAGGCACCTGGGCGGAGGCGGGATCGACCAGCGGCAGCGGGCGGCGTTGGTAGTCCCCGTTTCCCGGATGAGTGATTCCCGCCAGTCCGGCGGACCGGATGAAAGCGTCCAGTGCCGGGCCGTGGTAGTCCGGAGAGACCGGCACCAGACAATGTCCGGCGTGAATGACGGCCAGCGACTCGACCAGCCAGTCCGGTCCCTCCGGACCGGTTAATCCCCAGCGCAACGTCCGCCCCGCCGGAGGAGCGGGATACATCTCAGCGCGTTGCAGGACCCGCTCGCCCAATCCGGCATAATCGATCCCGGTCCCACCGTGAAGCACCGCGGTCTGGCGGGGCCGGACTCCGGCTTGATGAAAGATACGCCCGATGACATTCACAAGGAGAAGCAACATACCACCAGTTTTCCCGTAGGCGGGCAAGAGCGGGAACCGGAGGCTCTCCATTCCTTAGACGGCCTCGTAGCAGCGACCCCACCCTTTGTCGCACTCCAGCGTTGCGTTGGATCGCAACTGTTTTTCAACCCCCAACGGAATATCTGGAGGTGAATCAGGCCTCCATGCGGTAGCCGACGCCGTGCACGGTAAGGAGGTGGTGGGGAGAGGCGGGATCGGGCTCGATTTTCCTGCGCAGCCGCGCCACGCGAACGTCGATCGTCCGGTCAAAGGGCGAGCGCTCGTAGCCCTTCAGCCACTCGAGCAG
>CAZTYG010000062.1:0-3889 GCA_964617445.1 uncultured Blastochloridaceae bacterium | reverse complement strand
ATGACCTGGTCCAAGGTGCGGGTGGTGCCGTAGTAATCGATCCCCCAGACTTCGTTGAGCAGGGTGTCGCGGCCGACGGCATCGCCGGCGCGGCGGTGCAGAGCCAGCAGCACTTTCATTTCGCGATCCGTAAACTCCACGGTGGTTTTTCCCCTTGTGCCGCGCAGGGCGGCGGGGCGGATGCGGAGTCCGCCGAGGGTGAGTTCGTCGGGAATTGGGACAGCAGCATCCGCCGATGTGGCACCGCGGCGCAGCACAGCATGAACGCGGGCGACCAGTTCGCGCAGGCCGAAGGGCTTGGTGACGTAGTCGTCGGCGCCGAGTTCGAGGCCGAGGACCTTGTCGATCTCCTGGCCTTTGGCGGTCAGCATGATGACCGGAGTGCGGATGTTGTTTTTTCGGAGATCCCGCAGGATATCGTAACCGTTGCGTCCGGGCAGCATGATGTCGAGAAGGATCAGCGCGGGCCTGCGGTCGCGCACCATGGCCGCAGCCTCGCGCCCGTCCGCGCACTCGGAAACATCAAAGCCCTCGGCTCCCAGCGCGTCCACCAATCCCAAACGAATATGCGGGTCATCTTCTACAATGAGAATGGATGTTTTCATGAAAAGAGAACCACGAATGGACATGAATAGGAACAACCGGGGAAAGCAGCCCCCATTCGTGGTTTTACATTTTTTTTCATTTCCTGATTGGGTGGGTTCCATTTCGTGGTTCGTGGTCAAGCGGCAGGGTGAGAGTAAAGCGTGCGCCGCCGCCGTCGCGGTCTTCACAGACGAGGTCGCCGCCGTGGTCGCGGGCGATGCGGCGGGCGAGAGTCAATCCGAGTCCGGAGCCCTGGATGCCGGAATCGAGAGAATCATGGGCGCGAAAGAACTGCTCGAAGATTTTTTCGCGCAGGGCGGGAGGCACACCAGGGCCGCGGTCGCACACGGCCGCATGAAATGCACCGTTCTCCATCCATGTGTGGAGCTCGATTCCACCGCCGGTGGAGGCGTATTTTTCGGCATTGGAGAAGAGGTTGACAAAAATCTGGCTGATGGCGTCGGGGTCGGCATGGACGGGATAGGGAGGATCGGCGGCATGCCAGTCCGGGACCAGGCCCTCGCGCTCCCAATGGGTCAGGTGGGTGGTCCACGCCTGCTCCAGCACCGGGTGCAGATCGATGGATTGTTTGTGGTAGGATTTGAGGCCTCGTTCCATGCGGGAGAAGTCCAGGACGTTGTTGATCAGGCGGGTCAGGCGCTCCGCCTCCAGCGAAATGATGGGCAGGTAGCGGTCAAGTTTCTCTTCCGTGCGCCGGGCGGGGTCCTGGAGCATTTCGGCGAACATGCGAATGGAGGTGAGCGGTGTTTTGAGTTCATGGGAGACATTGGAGACAAAGTCGGTTTTGCGGCGCGCGAGGGCGAGCTGGCGGCGGGTGTCGCGGGTGATGAGCAGGCTGCCGAGCAGGATGGCACCGGTGGCGAGGGCGATGAGGGAGACAAGGGTGAGGGAAACGAGACGGGCGGAACGTTGCAGGGCGGCGGGGTCGGCGAGGTAGAGGGCTGCTTCCCAATAGGGCAGGGTTTCGCCGATTTCGGAGGCGACAAAGGGGCGCTTCCACTCGGCCTCGAACCCGTCGGGGTCGCGGGCGAAGGGACGTCCGCGCTCGTCGAGAAGCGCGAGGTGGACGCCACCGTTAGTGACGGAGTTTTTCTTTTCGACACTGCCCTGCAACAGAGGTTCGAGCAGGGGACGGAGGGCGGAGGCGGGAAGCTGGACGCCGAAGACCAGGTTGCCGGGCTGGACGGGCCGGGTCCAGAAGACCAGTTCGAGTTGATCCTCGACGAAGCGGGCGAGAATGCCGTCGGGGGTGCCTTCGGTGATGGTGTTGAAGCGGGAGCGAAGGCGCTGGACGGCGGCGAGTTGAAGGCGGTCCTGTTGCAGGGGGTCGATTTTTTGCGGTGCGACGTTGCGGGTCATGGCAGGGACGGACTCCAAGAGGTCCGCGGACAGAGAGAGCATGGGATCACTCTCCGCGCTCTCTTTTCGAATATCGGCGCCGCCGCCGGGTTCCTGAGCGGGCGGTGGAGCGCTGGAAACGCTTTGGCGTCGGGCGTCGCCCGCACCCGGGGAGGCGGAGCCGACGCCGGCGGCCTGCCCTGATTTCTGCGTGACCAGATCGGTGGCACGGCGCTGGGGCTGGTCGATGGTGCGCTGGCGGGTGGAGGTTTCATCGATGCGTAGTGATCGCGCCAGTTCCTCGTAGGCACCGGGGACGGAGGGATAGAGAACGGTTTCCTCGACGCTGCCAAGAAAGGCGGCGTTGAGGCGATTAAACGTGCCCAGAGCAGGATGAAGTTCTTCATCGGCAGCGGAGGGATGGAGCAGGCGTCCGTCGTCGGCAACAACAAATCCGGTGCCGCCGAGGGACCAAAGGGCGGGCAGGCGGCGGTTGAAGTCGTCTGCGAAAAGATAGGGATCGCGTCCGGAGACGGCCTCCTCCACCGCGCGGACGAAGGCCTCGTGCTCCGTGGCGAGCGCCAGGCGCACGAGCGCGGCAAGGGCGTCGGCATCCTGCTGGCGCAGGCGGGCCTCCTGCTCCTCCACCAGCCGGGACTGGTGAAATGCGGCCCGCAACGCCAGCCCGCCAAGCAGCAACGCTGGCAAAAAAATGGTGGCGATGATCAGCAGGACGCTTTTTTTCATAGTGACGGTGGCGGAAAGATCGGAGACTGGGGAATGATAATGCGGACGGGGTGGGGCTGGCTATCGGTTTATAGGTCCTCTAGGCCGCACGGGACCTAGAGGACCTATATTTTTTTCTCCGGCTCAGGGTTGCTTCACTTGGTTTTGCTCTTTCCAGTTTTCATACTGGAAGGACTTGCGCGAAGGGGAGTTCATGGACATGCCCCCGGTGGCGGCGGTGGCACCCGCCTGTTCCAGGCGGTCGGCTTCCTCGGCAAGTTCCGGGGCGGCCAGTTGCCGGGAGGCGGCGCGGTTGTCGAGCGCGCGTTGGCGCAGCAACGCGGCGGCATCATCGAATCGTCCGGCGTCGTTGAGGACCAGGGCCTGGCGGCGGGCATCTATGTTCTCGGCGCGGACGCGGAGCTCGGCGACGACGGGTTTGATCGTGGCCACGCTTTCTTCTTCCTTGGCCACCAACCGGACCTTCTGGGTGGCATGGATGGTCTGCTTGCGGCCGGCGGGGTCGGCATAAACGGTTTCCACATGCAACACATCCTGGGAGGGGAAGATGCGGGCGGGGGAGTCGATGCGGCAGCGGACCAGAAAGTGGCGGTTCTGGGAGCCGTAGATTTCGGCGAGCGGAATGACGGCTTCATTGGCATGGATTTCGATATGGCCATGGCCGATGATTTCAACCGGGGTGACGCCGCGCGGAGTGCGAATACGGATGCGCAGGTCGCGGGCCACGATGTCACGGATGCGTCCCAGTTCCTCGCTGAAGATGGCGGGAAGTTTTTCGACATCGGCCACATAGTAGTAATTGGCCAGGCTGGCATCGGCAAGACGGACCATAAGGTCCTCGTTGTAGTCGTGTCCGAGACCGACGGTGGTGACACGGATGCCCTCCTCGCCGAGTTCGGCACCGAGCCGGGCGAGTTCGTCGGGGGTGCGGGGGCCGACGTTGGCCAGGCCATCGGACATGAGTATGACTCGGTTGACGGCGTCGCGGCTTATGTGCGCCCGGACATGGCGGGCCCCCTCGACCACACCGTCGTGCAGCGCGGTGGTGCCGCGGGCCTGGACTTCGTCCACCTTGCGGCGGATGCGGGCGATATTGGCACCGGTGGCCGGAACGGGTTCGACGATGGTTTCGATTTCGCTGTCGTAGGTGACCACGGAAATGCGGTCGGCCGGTGTGAGCCGGTCGAGCACGGCGTGA
>CAZTYG010000061.1:7191-9776 GCA_964617445.1 uncultured Blastochloridaceae bacterium | reverse complement strand
AACTGCGCGGTGGAGGTCATGCGCGGTGCCGAGGCCATCGATGAATACATCGCCCTGCCGCAGCAGGAAGCCTTCGACATCGAATACTGGTTGCTTGAGGAAGCCAAGCTCCAGCGCATGCCCGCCGAAAAAGAACTCGCCCGCCAGACCGTCATCGTAGTCGGTGCCGGCAGCGGCATCGGCAAAGAAACCGCCCATCGCTTGGTCAAAGAAGGCGCACATCTCGTCTGCGTCGATCTCAATCGCGAGGCGGCCGAAGCCACCGCGAAAGAAATCACCGACCGGTACGGCCTGGGCATCGGCGTCGCCGGCACCGGACTCTCCGGCTGCGGCCCGGCCATCGGCCTGGCCGCCAACGTCACCGACCGCGCCTCCATTCGCACCATGCTCGACCAAGTGACGCTGGCCTATGGTGGATTTGATCACATCTGTGTCACCGCCGGGATATTCGTTCCCAGCGACACCACCGGGCATATCCCCGATGAGAAATGGGCGCTCACATTCCACATCAACGTCACCGGCAGCTACTTGGTGGCCGATGAGGCCTACAAGACATGGAAACAACAGGGACTGTCCGGCAATCTGGTCCTCACCACCAGCGCCAATGCGGCGGTCGCCAAAAAAGGTTCCCTTGCCTACGACACCAGCAAAGCCGCCGCCAACCACCTCGTGCGCGAACTGGCCATCGAACTGGCCCCCTTAGTCCGTGTCAACGGCGTCGCACCCGCCACCGTCGTCCAAGGCAGCGCCATGTTTCCCCGCGACCGCGTCATCGGCTCGTTGGCCAAATATAATATTCCTTATCGCGAAGACGAAGAAACCGAATCATTGGTGACTAAGCTCGCACAGTTCTACGCCGACCGCACCCTGACCAAAAGTCCCATCACCCCAGCGGACCAGGCCGAAGCTTACTTCCTGCTGGTTACCCGGAGGCTGAGCAAAACCACGGGTCAGATCATCACCGTGGACGGCGGCCTGCACGAGGCGTTTCTGCGATGAAATAGCATCCATCGAAGAAGCAAGGCGTAGGCAACATACAAGACGCGGAGCCGCAAAAGGAACAGCCGGAAAACCAATTCATTTTTTACAAAGAGCGCACGGGGAACAGGGAGAGGATTGCTGGATGGTTAAAGACCGGCTGCCAGCTTCTTCTTCCACGCTTTGAGTTCGCCAAGAACCGCTTTGCGTGACGGCGCGCCGGTCATTTTGCGGCGGTCCAGAGCGGCCACGGGATCGAAAACATCCAGCACCGCATCATCCACCCGGCGGTCGATCTTGCGCCATTCCGCCAGCGGTAATTTGGAGAGCGGAATCCTGTCCCTCTCGGCGGCGGCGACCGCCTTGCCCACAATCTCATGCGCGTGCCGGAACGGCACGCCCTTGAGCACGAGGGCATCGGCCACATCGGTGGCGAGCAAAAGGGGGTCCGCCACCGCCCTCGCGCAGGCGTCTTGGCGAATGCCGACGCTGGGAATCATCCGGGCGAAGACCTCCAGCGAGGCTCGCAGGGTGTCGGCGGTGTCGAACAATCGTTCTTTGTCCTCCTGTAGATCGCGGTTGTAGGTCATGGGCAGACCCTTGAGCAGCGTGAGCAGCGCGGTCAGATTGCCGATCACCCGCGCCGACTTGCCGCGGGCCAGCTCGGCCACGTCGGGATTTTTTTTCTGCGGCATCAGGCTCGATCCGGTCGTGAATGCGTCGCCGATGCGAACAAAACCGAATTCGGCCGAGGACCACAGGATCAGGTCCTCCGCCAGCCGTGACAAATGCACCGCGCACAGCGCGGCGGCGGCGCAATACTCCACGATAAAATCCCGATCGCTCACCGCATCCAGCGAGTTGCGTGTGACTCCGGCGAATCCCAGCAGTCCGGCGACCCGTTCGCGGGCGAGGGGAATGGTGCTGCCCGCCAGCGCGCCCGATCCCAGCGGGAGAACGTCCGCGCGGCGGCGGGCGTCCGTCAACCGCTGTTTGTCCCGTTCCAACATTTCCACATATGCCAGCAAATGATGGGCGAGATACACCGGCTGCGCCCGCTGGAGATGGGTGTAACCGGGGATTAACACCGTGTCGTGCTCGGCGGCGAGTTCGATCAACGCCGATTGCAGCGCGGCGGCGGCGGCGGTGTCGCCGTCGATCTGTTTCTTGATCCATAGTCGCATGTCAGTGGCGACCTGGTCGTTGCGGCTGCGTCCGGTGTGCAGTTTGGCACCGGCGGGCGTCAGCTGCGTCAGGGCCGACTCGATGTTCATATGCACATCCTCCAGATCATCGCGCCACTCGAATGCCCCGGATTCGATCCGGCTTTCAATGGTCCGGAGTCCTTTGGCAATCGCTTGGAATTCGGCCGCCGTCAGCACGCCGATCTCCGACAACATCCGGGCGTGGGCCAGGCTGCCCTCGATGTCTTCGCGGTATAGCCGGCGGTCATATTGGACCGATTTCGAATACTCCCGCACCGCTTGGTCGGTGGGAGTCGAAAAGCGTCCGCCCCATAGGGCCTTGGACGGGGTGGGGGACGTGCGCGACCGGGTCGGTTTCTTGCTCATGCGGCGCAATCATGGCCCAACCCCGCCCCCGCTTCC
>CAZTYG010000061.1:1050-7181 GCA_964617445.1 uncultured Blastochloridaceae bacterium | reverse complement strand
AAAGAATCGCTGCTGATCAAAAACGACCGTATCGTCGGCCAACCCCGCCCCCGCTTCCAGTCCAATTCAAATCAGAGACTGACTCTTCTGTCTGCCGACCTCGGATTTCCTCCCCGAAATGGTGTTTATTCATCCACCGCCGGTATCAACACCGGAACCACCCGCCGGCCAGAATGGCGGTAAACACGGAAATGCTCGTCCAAAGTAAATACCCGGTCCCCCGCTCCCGCTTCCACCATGGCAACCAGGGAAGCGTCGGCCAGTGACATCGGAAGGTCGCGGTATGCACGCATCCAACCAAAGACACGTTTCGACTCTGTTTGAAGGCCAAACGGGATTTGTATCTGCCCACCCTTAAGCCACGACCCGATCTGATCAATCGCACGGGGAAGGTGCCGCAAAAGATAACAGGCCTCCGTTAAAACCGGTTCACAGGTTAAAAAAGGAGGACGTATTTTCCTGGTCAACGCAACCGCACGATCATGGCATTGATCCTCCCCGTCCAGCCATGCAACTAAGGGACCGGTGTCCAACAAAGTCGCGCACTCAGCGTCCGAATCCTTGCAAATGTTTGCGATTCGTCGCGAGATCACCCAGACCGCTCTTCACAGCTTCCAACAGGCCCTCGAAAGATTGCTCGTTAATCTTTGTGGCGCTGAAAGCCCCGGAAGCGGCGGCCTCGTGAGGGCTTGGCGGAAGGGGGCCGGGCGGAGGTTCGCCGGGGGCCGTGGCGTGGTTTTTCCGGCGCGGGTTCGGGTTCGATTTCGCGTCCCCCGGCATCCCGCTTCGGCGCGTGGGGGTGGTCGTGGTTGACCGGAATCGATTGGTTGATGAGACGTTCGATGTCGCGCAGAAAGGTTCGCTCGGCATGCTCGCAAAATGCGACAGCGGCGCCTTCGGCTCCGGCGCGGGCGGTGCGGCCGATGCGGTGAACGTAGGATTCGGGTTCGTTGGGAATGTCGTAGTTGATGACGAGGGTGATGCCTTTGACGTCGATTCCGCGGGCGGCGATGTCGGTGGCGACGAGCACGCGGGTGTGGCCGGAGCGGAATTCTTCCAAGGCGCGTTCACGGGCACCCTGGGATTTGTTACCGTGAATGGCGGCGGCCCGGACGCCGTGGCGGTCGAGTTGTTCCACCAGGCGGTTGGCGCGGTGTTTCATTTTCACGAACACCAGCACCAGGCCCTGCGGATGCTCGGTGAGCAGGTGGAGCAGGGCCGGGGTTTTATCTTTGCCGTCCATCCGGCGGACTTCCTGGCGGATGCGCTCGGCGGTGGAGGAGACGGGGGCGACCTCGACTTGCACCGGGTTGTGCAACAAACGACCTGCCAGATCGCGGATGGCGGGCGGCATGGTGGCGGAGAACAGCATCGATTGGCGGCGTGCGGGCAGTTGCGCCATGATTTTGCGCACGTCGTGGATGAATCCCATGTCCAGCATCCGGTCGGCCTCGTCCAGGACAAAGACTTCCACGCGGTCGAGGGAAATGTGGCGTTGTTGCATGAGGTCGAGCAGGCGTCCTGGGGTGGCGACAAGAATGTCGATGCCGTGTTTGACCCGGTTGACCTGCGGGTTTTGGCCGACGCCGCCGAAGATGACGGTGTGGGACAGGGAGAGGTGGGAGCCGTAGATTTTGAAGTTATCGGATATCTGGCCGGCCAGTTCGCGGGTCGGTGTGAGGATCAGGGCGCGGACTTTGCGCGGATCGGGTTTTCGCTGTGCCTCGTGCAGGCGTTGGAGGATGGGCAGAGCGAAGGCCGCGGTTTTGCCGGTGCCGGTCTGCGCGCAGCCGATCAGGTCCCGGCCCTCCAGCAGATGCGGAATGGCTTTGGCCTGGATGGGCGAGGGGACGGTGTAGTTTTTCTCGCGCAGGGCGCGGCGGATCGGCTCGATCAATGCAAGTGAGTCGAAAGAATGGGGCTTTAGGGAATCGGACACCGTGGTGGTATGGCAGGCTTGGCAACGGAAGCGAGAATAGATTTCGTTCTCTCACGGCGATGGTCATTTTGTGACAACAGTTCGTGCTTGGCAGGAAATGCGGCTTTTCCCAGAGTTTTTATTCATGCGCTGCACGTTGGGAATTGATTATGGCACCAATTCGGTACGGGCGTTGGTGGTGGACGCGGCGACCGGCCGGGAACTGGGCACCTGTGTGGTGGAATATCCATCAGGCCACCAAGGGGTGTTGCTCGACTCCGGCGATCATCATCTGGCCCGGCAGAATCCCGCCGATTATCTATGGGGTCTGGAGCGATCGGTTCACGGGGCCCTTGACGAAGCAGCCAAGCACAGGGGCTTCGAGCCGTCGTGTGTGGTCGGAATCGGCGTGGACAGCACCGGATCGAGTCCGATCCCGGTGGACGAACGCAATGTCCCCCTCGCTCTGCACGACCGCTGGCGCGAAAATCTCAACGCCCAATGCTGGTTGTGGAAGGATCACACCAGCGTTGCGGAGGCCGCCCGTATCACCGAAACCGCCGCCCGTCACCGGGCTGAATTCATCGCCAAGTGCGGCAATACATATTCCTCCGAGTGGTTCTGGTCGAAAATCTGGCATTGTCTGAATGTGGACCCGGAGGTGTTCGACGCCGCCCATAGCTGGGTGGAATTGGCGGACTGGGTGCCGTCGGTTCTCGCTGGTGTGACGGATCCCGCCGCCATCCAGCGCGGTGTCTGCATGGCCGGGCACAAGGCTCTCTATCACGAGCAATGGGGCGGACTGCCCGATAAACAATTCCTGGCACTGCTCGACCCGCGCCTGGCACCGTTGCGCGACCGGCTTTACGACAAGGCCCATGACGCCTCGCATTCCGCCGGCGACCTCTGTCCGCAATGGGCGGAGAAACTCGGACTTCAGCCGGGCATCCCCATCGCCATCGGCGAGATGGACGTTCACTACGGTGCCATTGGCAGCGGAATCACCGAGGGCACGCTGGTCAAAGTCATTGGCACATCCACCTGCGACTGTCTGGTTGTCCGTGCCGACCGCGCTGTGGCCGACATCCCCGGAATTTGCGGCATTGTGCCCGGTGCCATCCACCCCGGATTTTATGGCATCGAGGCCGGACAATCCGCCGTGGGCGACATTTTTAAATGGTGGGTCGAGGTCGTGTGCCGGGGAGACACAGCGCTCCATGGGGAGTTGACCCGCGAGGCGGAGGCCCTGCGGCCCGGCCAGAGCGGGCTGCTGGCGCTGGATTGGAACAACGGCAATCGCACCATTTTGGTGGACCAACGCCTTACCGGCCTGCTCCTCGGCCAGACCCTTTACACCACACGCGCGGAAATTTACCGCGCCCTGATCGAGGCCACCGCCTTCGGTGCCCGTGCCATCATCGAGCGCATCAAGGAATATGGCGTACCGGTGGACACCATTGTGTGCGCGGGCGGCATTGCCGAAAAAAACCCGATGTTGATGGGTATTTACGCGGATGTCACCGGCTGCACCATGCGTGTGGCCGGTTCCAGCCAGGCCTGCGCTCTGGGCGCCGCTGTTGCCGCCGCGGTCCGCGCGGACGTTCATCCCGACTTCGCCTCCGCCCAGGCGGCCATGACTTCCCTCAAGGACGTTTGTTACGAACCGAATCCGGTCCGTCTCGCGGTTTATGAAAAACTCTACGCACTCTACAAACAGGTCCACGACGCATTCGGCGGGGTTAACCGCGCCGCCGATCTCTCCAACGTCATGAAAGAACTCCTGGTCATCAAATCCCAATCCTAAAGAATTTATGAAAAAACCCGCACCCGAAATTTGGTTCATCACCGGCAGCCAACACCTCTACGGCCCCGAAACGCTCAAACAGGTCGCGGCCAACTCCCGCAAAATCGCCGCCGGACTCGACGCCTCCAAACACTTGCCGCTGAAAGTAGTCTTCAAGCCGGTGCTCACGACGCCGGATGAAATCCGCGCGCTTTGCATGGACGCGACTCACGATCCCGCCTGCGCCGGATTGATCCTGTGGATGCATACTTTTTCACCCGCCAAGATGTGGATCGGCGGACTTACGGCACTGACCAAACCTTTCCTCCATCTCCACACCCAGTTCCACCGCGACCTGCCGTGGGGCAAGATCGACATGGATTTCATGAACCTGCACCAGTCCGCCCACGGCGACCGCGAGGCCGGGCACCTGCACGCTCGCATGAGGTTGCGCCGCAAGGTCGTGGTCGGCCATTGGTCGGACACGGGCGTTCAAAACCGCATCGGCGCATGGATGCGTGCGGCCCGCGCATGGCACGGATGGCAGGGTGGCAAGTTTGTCCGTTTTGGCGACAACATGCGCCAAGTCGCCGTGACCGAAGGGGATAAGGTCGCCGCTGAGATCCGCTTCGGCTTTTCCGTCAATGGCCATGGAATCGGCGATCTGACCGCACACATTCGCGCCGCTTCCGACAAAGCGGTGGCGACTTTGTGCGCCGAATACGAACAACGCTACACCGTGGCCCGCCCCCTCCGCAAAGGCGGCCCACGCCATGAATCTCTCCACGAGGGCGCCCGTATGGAGCTGGGTTTGCGCTCTTTTCTTGCAGAGGGCGGATTCCAAGGATTCACCACCACCTTCGAGGACCTCCACGGACTCCGGCAACTGCCCGGACTGGCGGTCCAGCGCATCATGGCCGACGGCTTCGGATTCGGCGCCGAGGGCGACTGGAAAACCTGTGCGCTGCTCCGTGCCATGAAAGTCATGGGTGAGGGGCTTTCCGGAGGCACTTCGTTCATGGAGGATTACACCTACCACCTCGACCCCAAAGGCCCCCTGGTCCTCGGCGCTCACATGCTGGAAATTTGCGAGTCCATCGCCTCCGGCAAACCCTCCCTCGAAATCCACCCGCTTGGAATTGGCGGCAAAGAGGACCCTGTGCGCCTCGTATTCGACGCGCCGCCCGGACGCGCGCTCAACGCCTCTCTCATCGATCTCGGCAACCGTTTCCGGCTGCTGGTCAACGAAGTCGTTGTCGTCAAACCGCCCCAGCCTCTGCCCAAACTCCCCGTGGCACGCGCCGTGTGGAAATGTTTGCCCGATTTCGAGACCGCCTGCGCTGCATGGATTCATGCCGGCGGTGCCCACCACACCGGATTCAGTTACTCGGTCACCACCGAAATGTTGGAAGACTTCGCCGAAATGGCGGGCATGGAACTGGCTGTTATTGACAAGGACACCACCCCGCGCGGATTCCGTCAGGACCTGCGCACCAACGAAATCTATCACCACCTTGCCCACGGCATCGGTTGAGTCACATGAAACATCCAGACATTCGCGAAGCCTGCATCGAGGCCAACCTCATGCTGCCCCGCACCGGGCTGGTGGACCTCACCTTCGGCAACGTCAGTGTGGCCGATCCCGCCGCCGGGGTTTTCGCCATCAAACCCAGCGGCGTCGGCTATGACAAACTGCGTTCCCGTGACATGGTGATCGTCGCCATCGGTGACGGCCGGGTGGTCGATGGTTCCCTGCGTCCGTCCTCGGACACACCGACCCACCGCCGACTTTTTCAGGCCTTCGCGTCGAGCGGAATCGTTGCGGTGGTTCACACCCACTCCCGTCATGCCGTCGCTTTTGCCCAGGCCGCACGCGGCATTCCCTGTCTGGGCACCACCCATGCCGATTATTTCCGTGGCGAGGTCCCTGTCACCCGGCCATTGACGGCGGAGGAGGTCGGCGGCGAATACGAATGGGAAACCGGCAACGTCATTGTGGAACGGTTTGCTTCCCTCGACGCGACCCAAACCCCTGCGGTGCTGGTTCATGGTCATGGCCCATTTACCTGGGGGCCGTCGGCGTTGAAAGCCGTCGAAAACGCCCAAGCTCTCGAAATCGCCGCGCAAATGGCCCTGCACTCCCTGCAGCTCAACCCCGCAGTCCCACCGCTCGCCCCACACCTCCTCGAAAAACACCACGGTCGCAAACACGGGCCAGCCGCCTACTACGGCCAGGATTGACCTCGCCGCTTTGGATTCTCTACCCCCACGGTATCAACTATCCCGGGAACCAGGCTATCGGGTCCCTGAGAGGCCGTCTAATTCCCACACCACATGATCCACCCACCCCCGCCTCCGGGCGCTCCCAAAGCAGTGTCGCTGCTGCGCTCTGCCGCCGCACTCCACTGCTCCACCACCCCCGCCATCCGG
>CAZTYG010000061.1:0-1040 GCA_964617445.1 uncultured Blastochloridaceae bacterium | reverse complement strand
TTACGAGGACTTGCTGCGGCATGTATGGGAGAACGGCAGTGTTCGCAAAGACCGCACCGGCGTCGGTACCCGTTCGGTTTTCGGCGCGCAAATCCGCTTCGACCTCCGCCGGTCCTTTCCACTCATCACCACCAAAAAGGTCCACCTCAAATCGGTGATCCACGAGCTCCTCTGGTTCCTGCGTGGCGAAACCAACACCGCCTACCTACACGAGCACGGCGTCTCGATCTGGGACGAGTGGGCCGACGAAAACGGTGATCTCGGCCCGATCTACGGCAAGCAGTGGGTGCGCTGGGAAAAGCCTGGGTCTGAGGGCGGCTCGGTCAACCAGGTGGCACAGGTCGTCGAAACCCTTCGTCGCGACCCGTGGAGCCGCCGTTTGTTGGTGTGCGCATGGAACCCCGGCGAACTCGACCGCATGGCGCTGACTCCCTGCCATGCGCTTTTCCAATTCTACG
Organism: uncultured Blastochloridaceae bacterium; assembly: GCA_964617445.1. Taxonomy (GTDB): domain Bacteria; phylum Verrucomicrobiota; class Verrucomicrobiia; order Methylacidiphilales; family CAZTYG01; genus CAZTYG01. Next base: position 582 of record CAZTYG010000061.1, on the reverse strand, counting down.
CCGACCCCGAAACCAAAGAACTCAGCTGCCAGCTCTATCAACGCAGCGCCGACGTGTTTCTTGGCGTGCCCTTCAACATCGCTTCCTACGCGCTTTTGACCATGATGATCGCCCAAGTCACCGGCTACAAGGCCGCCGAGTTCGTTCATACTTTCGGCGATGCCCACATCTACCTCAACCACGAGCAGCAGGTCATCGAGCAACTCTCCCGTGAGCCGCGTCCCTATCCGGTGATGAAACTCAATCCAGCGGTGTCCGATGTCTTCGCCTTTCGTTACGAGGACTTCACCCTTGATGGCTACGACCCCCATCCCGCCATCAAAGCTCCCATCGCCGTCTGATCCATCATGCCACGCGGACCTGAACTCAAGGCGATCGCTGCCATGGCCAACAACCGGATCATCGGCAAAGACGGCGGACTGCCGTGGAAATGCTCCGAGGATTTGAAATTCTTCAAACAAACCACCATGGGACACGCGATTTTGTTCGGCAGGTCCACCTATGAGGGCCTGGGACGGGCGTTGCCCGGACGCGAGAACCTCGTTCTGAATGCGCATGGCAATTCACACAGGTGGTTCTGAA
>CAZTYG010000060.1:0-9785 GCA_964617445.1 uncultured Blastochloridaceae bacterium | reverse complement strand
GGTGGTTGATGTTGGCCGGGATGATGTCGCGGCCGGCGGCGACTTCGGAACGGACGAATTCAGGGGTGATCTCGGCGGGGATGCGCTGAGGGAAGCGGGTAAAGACACCGGGGGTGTAAGTTTCGAGGTTCGATTGGCGATGGGCGATTGCAGAAATTTGGGCGGAGCCGGCGTGTTGTTTGTCGAGTTCGTTGCGTTGAATGTCACCGGTCATGTCGGCGATGCGGGCGCGGCCCATGTTTTCGCGAATGGCGATGAATTCCATTTCCGGGGTGATGATGCCCTGGCGGGCGTACCAAAGCTGCGTGACCGGATGGCCGGCCGAGGCGCGGAGGGTTTTGCGGCGGCGGGCCTTGAGTCCGGGGAATTCGAGAAGCCGGTTTTTCTCGGCTTTGCTTGCGTATTCGGCGTGTTTGTCGGAAAGGTAACCGTTGTCCTGTGGCTGGACTTTGCGTCCTTCGAGTTCCTCCACATCCCCCCTTGCCCGTATCCAATCCGTGCGCAGCGCGGGCAGGCCTTCCTCAACGCTGCCATCAAACGCGGGGTCGCCCCATGGTCCCGAACAATCATAGACCCGAACCGGTTCGTTGGTCTCCAGGGTGCCGTCGAAGGACTTTGTTTGCGCAAGGGCGATTTCGCGCATCGGCACGCGCACACCAGAATGGAGGGAGCCTTCCACATAAACGCGGGTGCTGTTGGGGAGTTGGGTTCCGCTGTGCGGCTCGGTATCGGCGGGTCGGGCGATCATGTCATTTTCCTGTCGTATCGACGCGGGACACGACCGAGGGAAATACGGCCTTTCGGCCCTCCCTACGGCGGCATGATCCGCGTCAGGTTCATCGGGTCATCGGGCGTGCGTCCCGAACTCTCAGCCCACCGCGGCGGACTCCCCACCCGCGCATCATGCATTCAAACCCCCCTTCGCGCAAAGGGAAATTCTCGACGAGTGGCTTTTGGCATATCCCAAAGAACAGTGACTTGACAGTAGGGTGTGGTGAACCGGGGACTATGACTTGGCCGGTTCCTCGACAACCGGATTGCGCAGGATGCCGATGCCGTCGATTTCGATCTCCACAACATCGCCGGGTGCCAGCCAGCGTTTGGGGTCGCGGGCCATACCGACGCCGTGCGGGGTGCCGGTAAGGATGACGGTGCCCGGTTCCAAGGTGGTGCTGCCGCTGAGAAAAGAGACCAGTTGCGCTATGGGAAAGATCATGTCGCCGGTGCTGCAGTCCTGAAGGGTCTCGCCATTGACGCGGGTGCGAATGCCCAGGCCCTGCGGGTCGGGGATTTCATCGGTGCCGACGAGAACGGGGCCGAGGGGGCAGAAGGTGTCGAAGCTTTTTCCCCGGCACCACTGTGAGCCGCCGTGTTTGATCTGCCAGTCGCGCGCACTGACGTCGTTGGCGCAGGTATAACCGAATACGTGTTCGAGGGCGCGCTCCGGCGGGATGTTTTTCGCGCGTTTGCCGATGACCACCGCCAATTCGCATTCATAGTCCACCGTCTCGCTGGGAAGGCCTCGAGGCAGTTCGATAGCACCTCCAGGATGCTGGAGGGCGGAGGCGGGTTTCATGAAAAGGATCGGGTGGGACGGGATTTGTGCTTTGGTTTCCTCCGCGTGACGGCGGTAGTTGAGGCCGATGCAATAGATGACGGGGGTTTCCGCCGGGGCGAGGCGGCGCGCTTCTTTCACGCGTTCGCCGGTGCCTTTGCCGCCGGCCCATGGAGCGGCGTTCAGTGGTTCGATGCTGTTGTCGTCGTGCAGGCGCGCCCACTGGCGTTGCCCCTGGCTGGTTTCGGTTCGAATGTATTTCATGAGATTGGTTCTTTGTGTCTGTGGTTGATTTCGCTGACGGCCCAGCGCGCGTGCTCGGCGATCATTTGGTCTTCATCGCGGGATGCTACATCGAGAATGGAAAGGTCGTCGTTGGTTCCGATGTTGCCGAGCACGACACAGATATTTCTCTTCCAGCGTGGCAATTTCAATCTTTCGATGGGAGTCCCTTTCATGTGGCGGCGGAAATCATCCCGCTCCCAGGCGAGCATGTCACGGAGGTCGGGCAGTTCGCGCGCGGCCAGGCGGGCCTCGCGGCCCTCACGGGCCCAACGGTTCCATGGACAAACCGACAGACAATCGTCACAGCCGAAGAGGTGATCGCCGACCGCTCGTCGCAGTTCCACGGGGATATGGCCTTTGTGTTCGATGGTCAGGTAGGAGATGCAAAGTCGGGCGTCGAGTTGATAGGGTGCGGTGATGGCTCGGGTGGGGCAGGCCCGGATACAGCGGGTGCAACTTCCGCAGTGGTCATGCACGGGGGCGTCCGGTTCGAGTGGCAGAGTGGTCAAAATCGTGCCGAGAAAGAACCATGTGCCCATTTTGGGATGGATGGCCATGGTGCTTTTCCCCTGCCATGAGATGGATGCGGCATAGGCGCGTTCCAAAACCGGGCCGGTATCGACATATATTTTCTGCTGACCTCCCATTCGCTCCAGAACCCCTGCCAGCTCCCGCAGGCGCGGCTCCATGATTTCGTGGTAATCCTCCCCCAGGGCGTAGGTGGCGATTATTCCTCGGCGCGGGGGCGCGGGCTGCCAGTAGTTGAGAGCGACGATGACCACCGAGCGCACACCGGGCAGCACCAGCTCCGGATTCAGACGACGTTCGGGCGTTCGGGCCAGCCATTGCATGTCACCGTGGCGACCCTCCTCCAACCAACGAGAAAAATAATCACCAAAGCGCGCGGGTTCCGCCGGGGATATTCCGCACAGATCGAAACCCAGCCGGTTGGCCGCCGCTTTGACCGAATCCGCACTGATCACCGGGGCTATTCCTGTTTGCCGAAGTCCGGCGTTTCGCCGTCGTCGTCATCGTCGTCCCCGCCGTCCTGCTCGGCACGCTTTTTCATCTCTTCAAGGACATCGGAGAGATCGGCCACCTGCCGCCAGACCTTGTCGGCGACGAAAACCGGCTTGGACTCTCGGCAGGCGATCGCCAGGCAGTCGCTGGGACGGGCGTCGATCTCGGTGATTTTATTATGAACCTCGTTACTGGCCTTGAGGGTGATGCGGGCGAAGTAGGTGTCGTTGCGCAGGTCGTTGATGACGATGCGCTCCACGGAGATGCCGAAGGAGGATAAGACCATGCCCAACAAGTCGTGGGTGAGCGGGCGTTCGCGTTTTTCGCCGCGGAGGATCAGGGCGATGCTGGTGCCCACCGCGTGGTCCACCAGGATGCTGAATGTTTTCTCGTCGTTTCCCAGAAAGATGGATATGCCCGTGTTGGCCGGCAACAATCCAACAATTCTGACTTCGTGCAGTGGGTCCACCGAAGTAATCTAGGCCGCGCAACACGGCAGAACAAGACCCGCTTTTTTTTATCACTCCGGTTGCATTGTCCATCCGGACCGTTATACCTTGCCCCATGCTCAAAACCGCCGCGGGTTCCACACCTGCCAACACCATCTACGACTACAACATCCAACGCTGGGGAGCGGAATACTTCCAGATCAGCGAGAAAGGCGAGATTGTCGCTTTTCCGGTCAAAGACCAAGGCCCCGGCCTGAGCATTCACGAAGTCTTGCAGGACGCCATGACCCGTGGCTGGCGCACCCCGTTGTTGGTCCGTTTCCAAGACCTGCTGCGGCATCGCGTCAAAACCATCAACGAGGCCTTCGCCGGTGCCATCACCGATCTCGGCTACCAGGGCCGCTACCGCGGCGTCTTCCCCATCAAGGTCAACCAGCTCCGCGAGGTGGTTGAGGAAATTCTCGACGCCGGCGCCCCCTACCACTTCGGCATCGAAGTGGGCAGCAAGCCCGAACTGTATGCCGCCCTCGCCGTCCACACCGACCCGGAAAGTCTCATCATCTGCAACGGCTACAAGGACTCCGAATTCATCCGCATGGCCCTCCTCGGACGCAAGCTCGGCAAGGAGGTCATCATGGTCGTCGAAAAAATCGAGGAACTCCACCGTATCGTCGAACTGGCCGCTTCGCTCAATGTCGAACCTCATATCGGCATCCGTATCCGCCTTCAGACCAAGGGAGCCGGGAAATGGGCGCTCTCCGGCGGCGATAACGCCAAGTTCGGCCTCTCCACCTCCGACCTCTTGGAGGCGGCCGAACTCCTCAAGGCCCGCGGCATGGCCGACTCCCTGCGTCTTCTTCACTTCCACGTCGGCTCCCAGATTCCCGACATCCTCACCATCAAAAAGGCCGTCCGCGAGGCCGCCCGCAACTACGCCAAACTCCACCAGCTCGGCTTCCACCTCAAATACCTCGACGTCGGCGGCGGTCTCGGTGTCGATTACGACGGCTCCCGCACCGACGGCGAGAACTCCACCAACTACACACTCGAGGAATACACCCGCGACGTGGTCCACAACATCAAGGAAATCTGCGCCGAGGAAAAGGTCCCCCACCCCAACATCGTCAGCGAAGGGGGACGCGCCGTCGTCGCCCACCACTCCGTGCTGCTGGTCGAGGTCTTCGGTGCCATCGAAAAAACCCGCGGCCCCGCACCCGTCGCCGAACCTGGCGATCACAAACTCGCCGAGGACCTCTGCGGCCTTCTCCAGACCCTCAACAAACGCAACCGCCGCGAACACCTCCACCAAGCCCTCCAAATCCGTGAAGAAGCCATGAACCGCTTCGGTCTTGGCCTGCTCGACCTCCACTCCAAGGCCAAAATCGAAACCGCCTACTGGCACCTCATTGAAAAAATCGTCGGCCTCTTCGACGGTATTAAAAGCATCCCCTGCGAGGTCCGTGAACTCGAAGACCAGCTCGGCGACCAGTTCCTCTGCAACTTTTCGGTCTTTCAATCGCTCATCGACCACTGGGCCCTCGACCAGCTTTTCCCCATCGCCCCCATTCACCGCCTCAACGAGGAACCCGAACACAAGGCCACCTTGGTCGATATCACCTGCGACTCCGACGGCAAAATCGACCGCTTCATTCTCGACGACACCGTCCGCAAAACCATTCCCCTCCATCCCCTCAACGGCAAACCTTACTATTTGGGCCTGTTCCTCATGGGTGCCTATCAGGACGTCATGGGCGATCTCCACAACCTCTTCGGCCCGGTCACCGAAGTCCACGTATTCCTCGACAACGAAGAACCCTCCGGTTACTACATCGAGGAGGTCATCCCCGGCTATACCATCGGCCAGGTCCTCTCCGATGTGCAATACGAACCCAACGTTTTGTGCCGCCAGATGAAGGCCCAGATCGACGCCGCCATCAAATCCAACCTGCTCAAGCCCAGCGACGGCATGCAATGGCTCGACGCCTACGAAAAGGGCCTCCAGCGGCCCACCTACCTCCAGTTTGATTGATCTTTCCGCGCTGTTTTCGCCGCCCACGCGACGCGCAGACAACGCCCCGCCCGCGAACATTCCAAAAAAACGTTTGGCAAAGCCGTAACCCTGCGCTAGACATTTCACCCTTCTTATGGCCAAACCGAAACCTGCAAAGAAAAAAGCCGCCGCGCCCCCCAAAAAAAAGCCGGCCAAGGCCCCCAAAGCCAAGCCCGCACCCAAGGCAGCCGCAAAAAAAGCGGTGAAAAAGCCCGCACCCGCCGCGCAAAAGGCCGATAAGAAAGCTGCTCCCAAAAAAGTGGCACCCAAAAAAAGTGCGCCCAAGTCCGCTCCGAAATCCGGCAAGGCCACCAAAACCGCGCCGGACGCGCCCGCTTCCGGTTTCCGTTCCCCCCCATTTCCTATTCGCGGCTCCGCCCGTCCCGTTGTTCCGACCGCCGAAGCCAACGGCAAGGCCTCCAAACGCAAGCTCAGCCCCAAGATCCTTGAAAAACAGCTCAAGAAGCTGCTCGACCTCCGCGACCACATTCTGGACCAGATGCACGATGTCGCCCATGAAAGCCTCCGCTCGGCCAACTCCGACGCTCCGGCCTCCGCCTTCGGCATGCACCAGGCCGACGCCGGTAGCGACGCCTACGAAAAAGATTTCGCCCTCAGCCTCCTCTCCCAGGAACAGGACGCCCTTTACGAAATCGAGGAAGCCCTCAAGCGCCTGGAAAACAGCACCTACGGCGTCTGCGAAATGTCCGGCCACGTCATCCCCCTCGAACGCCTCGAAGCCATTCCCTTCGCCCGCTACACCGTCGAATGCCAGTCGCAATTCGAACGCGAGCAAAAAGGCCGCAACCGCTGGGAAACCTCGCCTCAGTTCATGGAGAACGCCGATAATTTCTTTGAAGAAGAGGAAGACTCCTCCGACGACGAAGACAGACCGAAACTAAAGGAATAATCATGGGTATCAAATCCACCAAAGGGGCCAAGACCAAACGCCGTCGCTCGCCCCGCCACTCCGCCAAAAAACGCATCGATGTCAGCAATGAGGCCATCGACCACCGCAACCCCGACCTTCTCAAGAAGTTCATCACAGAACGCGGCAAAATCCTGCCCCGGCGCATCACCGGCATGCCCGCTAAACTCCACCGCAAACTGACCCGCGAGATCAAACGCGCACGCAACGTCCTGCTGGTCAAGTAATTGGAATTAATATTATGTCACGCGTCTGCTCCATTACCGGAACCAAGCCCTCCACCGGCCACCGCATCAACCGCAGTGGTAAAGCCAAGAAAAAAGGAGGGATCGGCACCCACGTCACCTCCAACACCAAGCGCACCTTCGTGCCCAACCTCCAGACCAAGCGCATCTGGGTTCCCGAACTCAAGAAACACGTTCGCGTCAAACTCAGCGCTCGCGCCCTCAAGACCATCGATAAAAACGGTGCCTACACTGTCCTGAAAGAGGCCGGTCTGGTCTGAGCCTCCGGGATCAGCCAAGGAATCCGCCAAATTTAAGCATTGCCAGCACCCCTCCTGCCTAGGATGATGCTGGGAATATCGAATCGGCACCCTGTCGGGAGTCGGCGAGCACCAAACACCAATCAAGGAGAACATCATGGCATTCAGCGTAAAAAGTAAAAAAAGTGGCAAAACCTACTACCTTCACAGCAGGGAACAAGTTCTCAAAGGCGGCCAAAAGGTCATGCTCTACTTCTTTGCCGGCGACATCCGTGATAACGCCATGGAAGCCCTGCCCACCGGATACATCGTCTCCGAAAACGAGCGCACCGGCCTCCCCCTCCTGAAAAAGGGCTGATTTCCACCCACCCCTTCATCAAAGCCGACCGGTCCCCATGACCGGTCGGCTTTTTTGATTTCGAATCGCCATTCGAAAAATCGAAAATCCCCCCTACCCCCGGGCCACTGTCAGAACACAAGGCGGCTCCGTTTTTCCCCTTCGTCGCAATACCATCGCACAGGCATTCACCGTCGCCCCGGTTGTGAACACATCGTCCACGATCAAAAAGCGCCGCCGCTTCAGTGTTGGTCCCACACCGTCGCGAAGGTCGAAAGCCCCGCGCTGATTTCGCAATCGGTCGCTTTTACGCAGGTTTGCCTGTGTTTCGGTTTGCTTGACTCGTTTTAGCACATCCCATACGGGAAGATTTGTCTTCTTTCCCAGCCATCCGGCCAGCTCAGCAGCCTGGTTGAAGCCGCGCTCGCGTTTCCTCAGAGGATACAAAGGCACCGGCACCAATCCATCCCACGAGCGCTGCGCATAAAATCTCCGGAACCCCTCGAACAGCCATTCCCCCAAGACCGGCAAATGATGAAAACGGCGGGCGTATTTGAACTCGTGGATCAACTCCCGAACCGCCCCCTCCGCACGGTAGGCCGCGCGCGCCCGTTCGAGATACCAGTTCCTCCCGCGGCAGTTGGTGCATACAAAATCCTCCAGTCTGCCCTCGAACGGCTCGCCGCAGGCCTGGCAGTACGGCTCCTTCAAAACATCCCGCTCCCCGTTGGTCTCGTCGCGCGGATAGACCAACCCCAACACCCCTTCCCCCAACCCGGCCCAAAAACCGTTCACCTTCGATCCTCTTCCTGCACAATGCTCCGCTTCCAATCCGTACCGAACCACGCGGCCAGAACCACCAGCAACAACAACGCCACCCCGCCGCTCATCAGATCACGCGGAAACCAGAACGAACCCGGCCCGCCGCCACTCGTCAACGCATGGGCCGACTTCAACCCGAACACCCACCCCGCATGCAATCCCATCGCCGCCCACAAAGTGCGGGTGCGCGCCGTCAACAAACACAACACCACTCCCACCAGAAACAGACACGACCAGCGTGCCGCCAGATCGGCCATCACCGCCAGCTGTCCCCCCATACCTGCCCACACTTCCCAGCCACTGGCCCAATGCACCGCTCCTTCCGGGTCTGCCGCCTTTACAAAGTGCGCGGTTGCAAAAAATAGCGATCCCAGCACCGCCACCCCTCCCACCGCCCCCTGTCGCAACCCGCTGATCACCGCCAGAAAAAACAGCCCGCGGAATAAAATTTCCTCGAAAAACCCCACCGCCGTTCCCGACGCCAAAAAACCTGCCAACCGGCCCCACGCCACCCCGTCACCCCAACTCCTGTGTCCCCAAACCAGCGCCGCCCCGGTCAAAACCCCCAGACAAATCACCCCAAGGACAAACCCCGCGATCCAGTGCCGCACCGCTACCGCAGGGACATCCAAAAATCCAATCTCCCGCCAACGCACCCCCCAATAGCGCGCCAACGGCCATGCCAGCACCAGCGCCGAAACCATCAACACCCGGTTGAAAACCCTGCGGAACGGCCATCGGTCGGGATAAAACTCCTCCACACCCCAATACACCCACGGACTTGCCAAAGCGCTCACCACCACCAACGCCAGTAGATAAATGATCAGTCCGATTGCATAACGCCTCATACCCCGCACTCTGCACCACCACCCCCGGCTCGGACCACTTAAAAAAACCGCCTCCAGCCGGGAGGGTCCCGCTGCGGCGGGATGCCCGCCGGGGGCAATGGGCCAATATATGGGAATGACTTCCCCAGGCTATCCCCATCAATTTTTCATGGCATCCCCCTGAAAAAAACATAGGCTGCCACGCTCAAACTCAGTATCCCTCATGACCCAACCCACCATCATCTACACCTACACCGACGAGGCCCCTGCCCTGGCCACCCACTCGTTCCTCCCCATCATCCGCCGCTTCACCCAAGAAGCGGGCATTCAGGTCGAAATGCGCGACATTTCCCTGGCCGGACGCATCGTCGCCGCCTTTGCCGACCTCCTTCCCCCCGAAAAACGGCAGCCCGACACCCTGGCCGAACTCGGTGCGATGACCCTCCAACCCCATGCCAACATCATCAAACTCCCCAATATCTCCGCCTCGGTCCCGCAATTGAAAGCCGCCATCGCCGAACTCCAGACGCGCGGCTACAAACTGCCCTCCTACCCCGAAAGTCCCAGGGACGACGCCGAAAAAGACGCCAAGGCCCGCTACGACAAAGTCAAAGGCAGCGCCGTAAATCCGGTCCTGCGCGAAGGCAACTCCGACCGCCGCGCCCCCAAAGCCGTCAAAGAATACGCCCGCAAACATCCCCACTCGATGGGCGCCTGGTCCAAGGACTCCCAAACCCGCGTCGCCACCATGGGCGCGGACGACTTTCGCTCCAACGAGAAATCCGTCACCCTGCCCGCCGCCACCTCCGCGCGCATCGAATTCACCGCCGCCGACGGCACCGTCACCGTCCTCAAGGACAATCTCAAACTCCAGCAAGGGGAAATCCTCGACGCCACCGTGATGCGCAAAAAAGCTCTGCTCGCTTTCCTCGAAGAACAGATGCAAGCCGCCCTCGCCGGCGGTGTCCTCTTCTCCCTCCACATGAAGGCCACCATGATGAAGGTCTCCGACCCCATCATCTTCGGCC
>CAZTYG010000059.1:0-9811 GCA_964617445.1 uncultured Blastochloridaceae bacterium | reverse complement strand
GGGGGTGGGGGCGGCTGGATGAATGGCTGTTGGATCAGGACGGGGCCGTGGGCGGGGCGTTCGGCGGCTTGGGCGAGGATGTCGCGGATGGATTCGAGTCCGGTGGAGAATCCTGCGAGTTGGCTGACGACACGGGTGACGGGATCGTCGCCATCGCCGCCGCCGAGCATGAGGTTGCGGCGGAAAGTTTGGCGGATTTCCCGGAGGCGTTCGGTCTCCTCGGGATTGATAAAGCCGGTGAGTTCGCGGAAGCGCAGGAGGTTGAATTCGGCTGCGGTGGTGAGGGTCTGTGCCTCGTTGCGGTAGTGGTCGAGGATGAGTTCGCGGAGTTCCTGGTCGTTCATGACCGGCATGGTGCGCTCGGCAAGGCGGGCCATGTTGCGGTAGGAACCTTGGAGGAGGAACGGGGGTTCGCTGCGGTAAGCATCGGCCTGGCCTGCGGAGCGGATGTATTCGGCGTTGACCTTGAGAAGGATGTCGCGGATGGCGAGAAGTTTGGTCATGAGGGCGGCCATGTCGCGAATTTCTTCGGGGGAATGGGACCCTTGGAATTCGACGCCCTCGGCGGAGCCGGTCTCGGCAATGCGGATGAGGGAGTGGATATCGTCGCGATGGGAGCCGGCAAGGGGATTGAGGAGGGGATTGGAGGTGAGGGCGTTTTCGAGATAGCTGGCACGAAATGCCTCGAAGTGGGCACCGGTGGCCATGTCGCCGAGGTTGTAGGTGTCGGCGCGGTTGGCGAGCATGTCGGGGATGCGGAATTTCTCGCCGCTTTCAGTGTAGGGGTTGCCGGCCATGACGACGGCGAATTTGCGGCCGCGAAAGTCGTAGGTGCGGGCGCGGCCGTTGGTAACCCCCTCGACGCGGCGTTGGGCATCGCAGAGGGAGATGAACTTCTGGAGGAATTCGCCGTGGCAGTGCTGGATGTCATCGATATAGAGGATGACGTTGTCGCCCATTTCGAAAGAGAGATTGATTTTGCGGACCTCTTCGCGCGCAGCGGCGTTCGGGGCCTCGGCAGGGTCGAGGGAGGTGACGTGGTGTCCGAGGGCGGGGCCGTTGATTTTCATGAAGACAACGCCGAGGCGGTTGGCGACGTATTCCATGAGGGTGGTTTTTCCGTAACCGGGGGGCGAAATGAGGAGCAGGAGACCGGAACGGTCGGTGCGGGTGTTTTCGCCAGCGGTGCCCATTTGTTTGGCGAGGTTGGCGCCGATGAGGGGGAGCAGGACGCGGTCCACGAGGCGGTTGCGGACGAAGGATGAGAGGACTTTGGGACGGAACTCGTCGATGCGCAGACGCGTGCGGGCCTGCTCGACGAGGAGGCGCTTGGCATTCTGGAATTCGGCGAAGGCGGGGACGACGTGGTGGCGGTGATGGTGAAAGCGGTCTGTGAGGGAAAGGTAGTCGAGCCGGTAGGTGCCATTGCGAATGACGGGGTGTTCGCCCAGCAGTCCGGCTAGTTCCGTTTCGAGCGGGGTGTCGAGAATATGGGCCTTGTTGTGCATGCCACGGAAGATGAGGAGGACAACCTCATCGCGGTAGCGGACGGGGGCGTCGGCTCGGGTGGCGAGGAACGCACCGACCCAGTCGCGGATGAGTTCGGCTTCGCGGACGGGGTTTTCTTCCACGGTTTTACGCAGAGCGGCGAAGCGCTCCTCCGCACCGGAATCATGAATGTGTTTGGAAAAAGCCTCGAAGAGGGCGTGGGCGTCGCGGGTGTGGGGGAATATCTGGTCGTGACCGAGAATGTGGAAGAGGAACTCCCCGGCCTCCGGGGCGCGGGAGGCTGGGAAGAGGCCGGTTTCGATCGCGAAGGTTTCACAAATGGCGGCGAGTCGGCGGATGTAGAGGTCCTGTTTTTCACGGGTGCCGAAGACCCCGTGAAGGGCTCCGTGGCTCTGGATTTGGCCGAGGAGGAGGGATTTGTCGGGTTCCTGTTGGTAGTGCTGCCAGGCGAACTGCGCAAGGGCACGGGCGTCGGGGTGGAAGCGGAGGGGGCCGACGGAGCGGTGGATTCGCACGAGAGCGGCGAGAATGAGGGCGGCGTCGTGGTCGTGGACCCCCTTGATGTAGGCCTCGGCGTAGCGCGGAGCCATGAATTGTTGGACTTCGGCCAGGAGAGCGGGTTTTTTCCAAGAGGCGGCTTTTTCGACCCGTCCGGATGATTCGAGTTCCGCGAGCATGAGGGAGGCGAGGTATTCGGCGCGGTAGAGATCGGGTGTTTCGGAGGGGGCTTCCAGGTCCCATACGTGGCGGAGGGCTGGAAGGGCGGGGTCGTCGATGGATTCGAAGAAACGGGTGCCGGTGAGGTGAAGCGCCATGTCACCGTCGTGTTTCATGATGGTGAGTTCGACCGGCTGGGTGGCGACGTGGAAACGGTGGGAGCCAAAGGCGATGATGTTATCACCGTCGGCGAACAAGTCCTGGCGGTCCTTGAGCTGGCGGACGGCCTCCTCGCGCATGGCTTTGAGGCGGCTCTGGACGCCCTCTGCCTTGACGGGGTCGCCCAGCTCGATGAGCTGGCGGACGACACCGCGGAGGCGGTCGATCATGAGGTCGGAGGCGAAGAAGGCGTTGATGTCGTTGACCGATGCGAGGGACTGGAGCCGGTGTTCGACGCCGTTGAGCATGCGTTCAGCGACCGCAAGATGGGCGGCGGCGCGGCGGTTGCGGGCATCGACGAGGGCGATTTTTTTGGCTTCAAAAGCGGCGTGGATTTCGGTGCGTTTTTCGCCGAGCTGGATGATGAATTCCTCGTGATCGGCGAAGCGGCCCTCGAGTTCTTCCAGTTGGACCATGACGCGGGCGAGGAATTCGTCGCATTGTTCGGGGGATTCGCAGCGGTCGATGAAGTTGGTGACGGACTGGGAGAGGAGGCGGGTCTGGGCGGCGAACTGGGCGGCGCCCTCGGTGCCGGAGAATTCGCGGATGCGCTGGCGGAGGCGGGCGAGAATCTGGTTGAGGGAGGCGTAGAGTCCGGAGATGCGGTCGATGATGCGGGTGGTCTGGGTGGCGTCCTCGATGTCGAGGTTGCCGACGATGTCGATGAGCATTTCCAGACCGTTGGCGGCCTCGGCGATTTCGGATTCCAGGCGGCGGCCTCCGGCGGCGTTGCCGATGGCGGCGGCGGCGGCCTCCAACGCGGTGACACTTTCTTGGTAGGGTTCGAGGGCGCGGTCTTCGAGCAGGAATTGGACGCAGGTGGAGGAGAGGGTGCCGATGCGGTCGGCAACCTGTTGTTCGGCGGCGTCGATGGCGGGGATGTCGGCGTAACGGAGTTCCTTGAGAGTGATGAGTTCGCCACGGACGGAGCGGAGGCCGGAGAGCGCGCGGACGTAGGCGTGAACGTCGTTGAGGTGGGCGGGGGTGATGGAGGCGAGGAGGGAACGCGCGGCATCGGCGACACGGGTGATTTCCGCGGAGGCGTGGCGGCGAAGGGCGACGACTTTTTCGAATTCCTCGATGGCGCGGGTGGCGGCGTCGCGGAGGTTGTTGAGAGGTTCGCGAAGGTTGAAGACTTCGGGGCGTTCGAGCCAGAAATAGCTGTCGATGATGGCGGTGAGGCGACGGCGGAGGTCGAGGTAGAGGTCCTCATAGGTGTCCTCGCGATGGAGGAGGGAGAGGATTTCATGGCATTCGGCGAGGCAGCCGACGATGTCGCTGTTACCGATGGTATTGAGGTAGGATTCTTTGGCCGGGGGGACAAGGAAGTCCGGGGCGGTGAAGGGGGTTTTCCAAACTTGGATGGCGTGGTGTTTCTGGGGGCTTTCTTCGGTGCGAAACAGGATCATTTCGCCGTTATCGAAGATGGAGAAGCCGTGGCAATGAATGGGAGTCTCGACGTCGCGGGTGATGACGTTGTAGGGCATCAGGATGTAGTCGCCCCGCTCGCGATTGAAGAAGACATGCAGGCAGTCCTCGCGGTTGGGTGCGGTGATGCGTCGGTCAAAGAGCATGTCGGTGGAGTGGGAATCGAAGAGGCGGAGTTCCCCGCCGACGAGATAGTAGCCGCAGGAAAAGATAACTCCCTGGGCGTCGGGCAGGAGGATGCAACTCAGGCCGATGGCATCGACGCGGTGGACCTGTCTGAGCTTGTGGTTGAAGATGAAGTGGCGCCATTCCTTTTCCTGATAGGGACGAATTTTGAGCAGGATGATGTCACCGGAAACGGCGTAAAAGACCTCGGCGTCGTCGAGGGTCTGGTCTTTGTTATCGACGGGTTCGGAGTGAATGCCCTCGCCGGAGTTGGTGTTGTCCTCGATTTTAATGGTGAGGGTGCCGCCGATGGTTTCGACAAAAACCTTGTCCTCGATGGAGATGTGGGGGTGGAGGCCATCGCGGTGGAGTTCGCGGCGGGTGCGTTTCCACTCGAATTCATGTTGCGGGGGGAGGCGGTATTCGTGGTCGCTGCGATTACCGAGGTAGGTGAATTTCCCGCCTTCGATATGCCATTTGAATGTCTTGATGTCGGTGGGGGACTGGCCGACCTGGAAAACCATGAAGAGGTGGGGACCGATGCGCGAGAAGCGGGAGAAAACGGTGTTTTTGTAGTAGCGGAAGAGTCCGCGGAAATCCTCCTGGAACTCGCCTTGTTGGAGGAAATCGAGGGGGATGGGATCGAATTGGTTTTCACCACGCTGGAATGCGGCGAAGACATCGGAGAGTTCGGTTTCGGTTTTGAGACCGAGGTGGACATTAAAACCGAAAAGGAAGCGTCCTTCGCTGATGGGGAACATGTCGCGGGGGACGCAGTTATGTTCGGTGGTGACACGTTCGGTAGAAAGCAGGGCGGTTTCCACGGCACCAAAGACCTCCTGGCGCTCGGCGTTGAGGCGGTCGGTGCGGACGCGCAGTTCGCGTCCCGCCTCCAGGAGGCGCTGGCGGAGGATTTCGTAGGTGCCGGCCTCCAAGCCGGTCCGCGGCGCGTCCGGCTGTGTCTCTTCGACTGCTTGGGTTTCCTTGGCCATGGTCGTGGGGCGGTTCTCCGCCGGAGGGGGCGGACGGGCGCGCGGTGGGACCGCACGCCCGTCCATCCATCAGCCGCGCGAAGCGGTGGTGGAATTGAGGAGAGATGCGGGGGCGTCTGCCATGCCGTGTTTCTTGGCGCCATGGAGCATGGCGGCCAGCAGTCCACGGCGCTCGTCGCTGTCGGAGTCGGCGATGAGCTTGGCGAGCAGCCCGGAGACGCTGAGATTCTTCAAATCCTCCGGCGAGAGGCCGAACTGGGAGACCCACTGGCGCATCTGGGAGCGGAAGTAATCCGGGTCGGAGTTGAAGAAGGTCTCTTTGACGTCGGTGAGCGCCTTGCTGTTGTCGATCATGCGGTCGATGCTCTTGCCGTTGGTGATGGCGTTGGTGATCTTGTCGAAGAATTGGGCCTCGCCGCCAACGATGTCGATCTTGGCGTTGCTGAGGGCCTGGCCGAGGATGTGGGCCTGCTGCTCGGCGATCTCACGGCGGGCGGTGATGTCGGCCATCTCGATGTCGCGGTCTTTGTGGAGGCGAAGCTTGAATTCTTCGTGTTCGCGTCCGACGCCGTCGAATTCCTTCATGGCGGCGGCCTTTTCGTTGATGCCGCTGGCTTCGGCTTTGGCGCGGGCAAGAATGACCTCGGCCTCGGCGAGTCCGGGTGCGGCCTCCTCGGCGCGGCGGCCCTCGGCGAGGGCTTTTTTGGCCTCGGCCTGGCGCGTGGCGGCGGTTTGCTCGGCCTCGGCGAGGATGATGAGTTCCTGTGCGCGCATCTCGGCGGCTTCCTTCTCGGCCTCGGCGGCCTTCAGGCGGGAATACATGTCCTGCTCGGCCCGGAGTTCGGCGGCCTTCTTGGCGGCCTCCGCGGCTTTGATGTCCTTGACCAGCGCCTCCTCGGCATCTTTTTCGGCCAGGGTGATCATGACCTTTTTCTCACGTTCGGCGGCCGCGTGGGCCTCGGTATCCTTGATGCGCTCGCGCTCTTCCACGGCGGCCTTCTCGACCACCAGGCGCTCGCGAATGACCTCCTGGATGGCTTTGCGCTCGATTTCCAAAGCCTTATCGCGCTCGATCTCGGCGAGGGTGACGATACGTTCGCGTTCGGTGACTTCCAACATGCGGTCGCGTTCGACGCGTTCGGTCTCCACCGCCTCGGTGCGTTCTTTGTTTTTGCGGGCCACGACAACCTGACGGAGTTTGTTTTCCTCGGCGACGTGGATTTCTTCTTCGGATTGGATGCGGGCCCGTTCGGAGCGGAGCAGCTCCTCGGCCTCGGTTTTCTTGGACTCGGCCCCCTCGCGGGCCTTGACGACGGCGATCTCGCGGCGTTGTTTTTCTTCGGCTTCGGCGAGCTGGCGCTCCAACTCCAGCACCGCCTCGCGGGCCTGGACATTCTGGCGGGTGATGGTTTTTTCGCGCTCGCGGTCGATGTTGTTGGCAAGGACCTTCTGGTTGGCGGTCAGCTCGGTGATCTTTTTGATGCCCTCGGCGTCGAGGATATTGTCGGCGTTGAGGAGCTGGAGCGGAGTTTGTTCCAGATAATCGATGGCGACGTCCTCCAAGACAAAGCCGTTGAGGTCGGTGCCAATGAGCTTGATGATGTCATCCTTGAGTTTTTCACGCGAGTTGTAGAGTTCGACAAAGTTGAAATGACGGCCGACGGTCTTGAGGGCCTCGGAGAATTTGGCATCGAAGAGTTCGATGATGGCCGAGAGGCTGGAGGCGCGGACGCAACCGATGGACTGGGCGACTTTGAGGACATCCTCGGAGGTCTTGTTGACGCGGACGAAGAAGGCGACTTTGATGTCGGCGCGCATGTTGTCCTGGCAGATGAGACCATTGACCCCGGCGCGGTCGATCTCGACGCGTTTGACCGAGATGTCCATGTATTCCTCACGGTGAATGACGGGGAACACGACACATCCGGAAAAGGCGACCCGGGTGCCGCCAAGACCATTTCGGACCAGGGCGCTGCCCTGTGCCACCTTCCGGTAACACCGGACGATCATGATAATTATTCCGATCAGAACCAGCGCGAGAAACACGCCGATGACCAGAAACAGGGCTTCGATAATATCCATATGTTTTTTATTCCTCCAGTTTGTCGTTACTTATTTTGACCACAGTGTGAAAGAGAGTGTTGTCATCACGGCTGATGATGAGAGCGTGATCGCCGCGGGCAAGAACCGAGCCGTCTTTGGTGCGAATTTGTAACAATACGGGGGCGCCGTCCGTGGTAACCTCGCCCTGGCCGTGGGACGATCCAGCCTCCCGTGTGGTGACCACACACGTCTTGCCGATCAGAGTCTCATGCTCCTCCCTCTCATGCTGGAGGGCGCGAAAGACCCGTTTTAAGGGCATGGTTACGAAGCGGGTGAGGACCAAGCTGGCCACGAAATTGGGGGCCAGCAGGATGAGGCCGATCAGAACCGAACCGTTGTTGAGAAAATGGTTGGACAGGACACCAATCACCCACATGGACAGGATGAAGACGGAAAGAACGATGGTTACGGGAACTTCGCCGACATTGATGAATTTGAGGGTCGTTCCCAACGGACCCGTGGCAGCCTCGGTGGAAACATCGGCATCGGAGGCATCGGCCGTTGAGATATCCCCGGCATCCGCGTCCCCCCCGCCGTCCCAGTCGAAAATGCCGAAACAAACCAGCGTCCAATAGCCGAAAGCCAGAATCAGCAGGATGGTCAACGGAATGTTGACGGCAAAAAAAGCTTGATGGAGCAGGTCGGTCATGGGTGCGGATGGATTGTTGAATCTCCTTGCTAGCGGAAATTACGCGCTTTGTAATTTACAAAATCCATCTTTTTTTCTCCCGTCCGGCGGGATCATTGGACTTGCCGGGTGGCGGACGGAACGAGCACAATTCCTTACATGCTCGAATCTCATGAAGTGCTGCGCGAGGCCATTCTGAAATACGGTCCGAAGAACGTCGCCGCCGCGCTGGGCGTCTCGTTGTCCCAGACCTACAAGTGGACCCAGCCGATGGACAACGGCAGAAGTGGCAGCGCCAATCCGCTCGACCGCGCGGCGGAGTTGTTGCGGGTGCTCGACGACACCTCGTTGATCCAATGGCTCTGCCACCAGGCCGGTGGATTCTATGTGGCGGACCCCTCGGGCAGCGCGGAAAAACGGGAACTACTTCCGGCCACCAATGAGATCATTCAGGAATTCGCCGAGATGCTGGGGGTGATCGCCGCAGCAGGGGCGAACGGCCGGATTTCACGGACAGAAGCACGGCAGGTGAGGCTGCGCTGGGAAGAACTCAAAACGGTAACCGAAGGTTTCGTCAACATGTGCGAAGCGGGGCATTTCGACCAGTTGCGGGAGGCGGGTCACCAGCATTTTCCCGAAGAATTGTTGCAGACCTGAAAAACGCCTGGAACCCGCCCGCGTTTCTAAGGACCTAGCGCCAGGGATGGAGGGCGCGGAGTTGGGTGTACAAGCTTTCGAGACGCGGGACGTCGATGCCCGCCGCCTGGGCGCGGCGCAGGGGTTCACCCCAGATGGACTCGATCTCAACCGGGCGGCCCCGTTCGTAATCCACGAGACTGGACGGTCGGTAACCGCCCATGACGGCGGTTTTTTCCAGTTGTTCGGCGATCACTTCCGGCGGGATTCTCACGCCTTCACCCGCGGCGGCGGCGATGACTTCGCGCATCAGCTCCGCGATTGGGTCACGCCAGGGTGGACGCAGCAAGACATCGACCCCCACGCACCCGGCGGTGATAGCCATGCCGTTGAAGGGAATGTTCCAGACCAACTTTTTCCAACGCGTGGCCGCCAGCGAGTCGCTGATGGCGCAGGAAATGCCGCCCGCGTGCAGGGCGGCGGCCATGCGTGACACGCGCACCGCAGGCGCGTCCGCGGACCATTCCGCGATCTCGACGGCTCCGTGGCGCAAGTGGGACACGACGCCGGGGGCGATGCGGTTGAGGCAGACAAAACAGACGCCCCCCAGAATCCGCGCCGCCGGAACCATGGATTGGAGAAACTCCTCGTTGCCAAGACCGTTCTGGAGGGTGAGCACCCAGGTTTCGGGGCCGAGCAGGGGGGGCAACAGGACCGACAGGGCTTCGTTCGAGGTGGATTTGAGGGTGATAATCACGCCATCCACCGGGCCGATCCCTGACGACGTAGTGGCCGCGCGCACTTCCGGGAGATGCAGCGGCAACTCCTCGCTCTCGATTTTCAAGCCGTCGCGGCAGAGAACCTCATAGTCTCCGCGCACCAAGAAATGGACTTCGTGTCCGACGACGTGCAGGCGTGCGCCGTAGAACAAGCCGACGGCACCGGCACCGACAATGGCGATGCGCATGGGGGGATGGGTTTCCGCAACCATGCCGCAGCATGGCGCGGGACGGGCCGACGGACCAGTCGGAATCGACTCGCTTGTTGGCAAACGCGCGGTTGTCGGGTAAGGCATGGGGATGAAATGGGAGACTTACACCGGCGGACTCGCCGAAACCAACGCTTTGGCAATCCGTTGTGACGCCGGGATTCTGGCCGTGGACGCGCCGGAGGGGATGCTGGATTTTCTGCGCGACCTGGGGGAACCGGTGGCAGGATTGGTGCTGACCCACGGCCATTGGGACCACATCTGGGAAGCGGCGGCCGTGGCGCGCGAATGGAATTGCCCGGTCTATGGCCATGCCGACGACACAATGCTCTTCACCCGCCCCAATTTGATGCGCTCCTTCGGATTGCCCATCAATCTGGAACCGGTGGAGGTTACCCGGCTGTTGGCACACGGCGATGTGCTGGAGCAGGCGCCGTGGCGGTTTCAAGTGTTGCACGTGCCGGGTCATTGTCCGGGCAGCATTTG
>CAZTYG010000058.1:0-9826 GCA_964617445.1 uncultured Blastochloridaceae bacterium | reverse complement strand
GCACGCTCTTCGGCAACGGCGAACGCACCGGCAACCTCGACATCGTCACCGTCGCCCTCAACCTCTACGCCCACGGCATCCACCCCGGACTCGATTTCTCCGACATCAACGCTTTGCGTGATGTCTATGAACTCTGCACCGGCATGGAAGTCCCCCCACGCCAGCCCTATGCCGGTGAACTGGTCTTCACCGCCTTCTCCGGGTCCCACCAGGACGCGATCAAAAAAGGCTTCGCCCACATGGAAAATGCCGGTGCCGACGCGCCATGGGATGTTCCTTACCTCATTCTCGACCCCGCCGACATCGGCCGCCGCTACAAAGAGGTCATCCGTGTCAACAGCCAGTCCGGCAAGGGCGGCGTTTCCTATCTTCTCGAAGCCGACCATGGCATCTACCTGCCCCGTCCGCTTCAGATTGAATTCGGCCGCCTCGTTAACGATTACATCGACTCACTGGCACGCGAAGTCACCTCCGCCGAGATCAAAGACTATTTCTGGAAAGAATACGTCGAGCGCGCCGGGCCATATCAACTCCATCACTTTCATGCCGACGGCGTCAAAGGCACCATTGGGTGCCGTGCCTCGCTGATGAAAAATGGCACGGAAGTGAAAATCGAGGGCCAGGGCAACGGCCCGCTCGACGCCTTCGCCCGCGCCCTCCAAGCGTCCGGGGAGCCGCCCTTCGAGATCGGCTTCTACGCCGAACACGCCCTTGGCGAAGGCACCGGCGCCAGCGCCATCGCCTACATCCAAATCAAACGTCCCGACGGCCGCCACTGCTTTGGTGCTGGAGTCGATACCAGCATCGAAATCGCCTCCGTCAAAGCCATCCTCAACGGATTGAACCGGTTGGCGGGATAGCGGCGACCTCCGAATCGTCGAAACGTCTCGCCATGGTTCCCGCGAGCGTCATTCCCACACACGTTCGATATTGGACGTTGCATCCGAATGGCTATACTGCATCGATGCGTCCGGCACTTTTTCTCATTACTCTTTTTCTGGGCATGACCTCGTCGGCCCACACCACGGGTCCCGGCATGTGTCCGGTCATGCCGGGCGAACCCGCCTTGCCCGCGTATTTCATCGTCCATGAGGGCCGGACGATCCACTTCTGCTGCAACCGCTGCCGCATCCGTTTCGAGCGCGATCCGGATCGATATCTTGCATCCACCGACATGGTCGCCGGGGCTTTGCCCGCCGGGCCAACCGCAACCGTCACGCCTGCGGCCGCCGCGCCGCAGGCGCCTTTCTGGGCGCGCACGCATGTGATGTGGATCCACTTTCCCATCGCTCTGCTTTTGCTGGCAGGGCTGTTGGAACTGTTGCGCAGCATGCATTCGGAACGTAAGTGGGAACATGCCACGGGCTTGGTGCTCGGACTGGCGCTGCTGGGCGGTGGCGCGGCGGCCGTCACCGGATGGGCTCTGGCAGACGGCCTCACTCAACCAGCCGAAACCGCCAACCATCTCAAATGGCACCGCTGGACCGGCGTGCTGGTGATCACCGCCAACGCCGTTGCCGTGCTGTTCTGGCGGTGGCGACGCAACGAGGACCTGGAATTTTTCATGACCACCCTGTTTCGCATCGCCCTGGTCGCCGCGATCGTGGCGGTGGCCGTCAACGCCCACCTCGGCGGCAGCTTGGTCCACGGTCCGGACTACCTCCTGCCGTGAACCATTTCTTCCATGAATTCGGTCACTTGATCGCCGACTCATGGGTATGGCTGTTCATCGGCATCCTTGCCGGGGCAGCCGTGCAGAAATGGTTGCGCCGTGAATGGGTGGAACGTTATGTGGGCGGCAGCAGGTCCTCGGTGCTCACCGCGTCGCTGGCCGGCGCGTTGCTGCCCGGTTGTTCGATGTCTGTGATCCCACTGGCCATGGGCATTCGCGGCAAGGGCGGCGCGCTCGGCAGCATGGCCGCCTTCATCCTCATCGCCCCCCTCATCAGCCCCCACACCATCTTCTACGCATGGGCGCTGTTGGGATGGGAGGTGACGGTATTCAAAACCATCGCCCCGTTCGCCATCGCCCTGCCCATGGGCTGGCTGCTCAACACCCTGGAGGCCCGCAGCGTCCGCGGATTCTCGCTTGTCGCTGCCGCGTCCCGGTCATCCCCACCCGCGTCCGCTCGCGACCAACCGTGCTGCTATTCGAAGTCAGCGGAAGCCGAAGAACCCTCGTGTCACGAGGAAGACACCGCACCGGGTTACTCCGCGCAGGTTTGGAAACTGATCCGGTCCATCTTCCCCTACTATCTGGGGGCACTGTTTATCGCAGCGGCGGTCGCGGCCATCTGGGGGGAGGACGCGCTGGGCGGGCTGCTCGGCGATGGTTCGAACTGGACCGCCTACGCGCTCTCGGCGCTGGTCGCCATTCCTATTTACGTCTGCGACGGCGGGTCGATTCCGATTGCCGCCGCTCTCACCAACATGGGCGCGGCGGCGGGGCCGGTGATGACGTTCCTTCTAGCTGCCGAAACCACCTGCATTCCCACCATAATGATGGCGCCCAAAATCATCGGCCTCCGTCCCACCGTGCTTTACGTCGCCGCCGGATTTATCCTAAGCATCGGCGGCGGGATGCTCTTCCAATTGGTGTCGGGCTTGTGATCCGACCACCGGGTGCCCGGATCAATCGCCGAAGGAAACCCCGATTTCGCGGCAGGTGGTGACCAGCTGGCTGTCGGGCTTGACGTTTTTGAGGCGGGCAACGGCGTCGATGATCGGCACCGAACCCACCTGGTAGTTCTGGTAGGAGACCATGTGGCCATATTTGCCCTCGCGGATGAGGTCCACGGCGTGGACCCCGAAGCGGGTGCCGAGAATACGGTCCAGCGCTGTGGGGTTGCCACCGCGTTGCAAATGTCCGAGGACGACGTGACGGGTGTCCTTGCCGGTGGTCGCGGCGATGGCTTCGGCGACCTGCTCTCCAATGCCGCCCAGCCGGGCCTCACCGACCCGTTCGGTATGTTTGGTGCTGTAAGTGCCGTCTTTGGGAAAAGCGCCCTCGGCCACCACGACCATCGAGGTGAACGCGCCATCGGCTTCACGCTGGTTGATCACATCGGCGATTTTTTGATGATCGAAGGGGATTTCCGGGATGAGAATCACATCGGCGCCACCGGCCAGGCCGCCGTGCAGAGCGATCCAGCCCGCGTAACGACCCATGACTTCGAGAACCATCACCCGCTTGTGGCTGCGCGCGGTGGTATGCAGGCGGTCGAGCGCGTCCACCACACAGGCGACGGCGGAGTCGAAGCCGAAGGTGATAGCGGTGGCTTCGATGTCGTTGTCGATGGTCTTGGGCACGCCAATGGTCGGGATATCGTTCTCAAAAAGTTGCTGCGCGGTGGAGAGCGAGCCGTCGCCGCCGATGCAGATCAAACCCTCGATGTTGAGGGCGGTGAGTGTGGCCTTGGTTTCGGCGACGATCTCCCCGGGAAGAGTGGCTTTCTCGCCATGATGGATTTTAGCGACAAAACGGCCTTTGTTGGTGGTGCCGAGAATGGTGCCACCGAGGTGCATGATTCCGGCGGTGGCGACCCGGTCCAGAATCTGGTAGCGCACGGGCTCGATCATGCCCTCGTAGCCGTCATGAAAACCGATGACCTCCCATTCCAGACGGGAGGCGGCGCGAACCACACCGCGTATCACCGCATTCAGTCCGGGACAGTCACCACCGCTTGTAAGAACACCGATTCGTTTTTTTGTCATACGGTAATAGAACTTAGGGAATCCACCTCCCGTCACCAGCGCAAAATAGTCGGAAACCGCAGCATCGGCCCGCTGCGAACGATTAACAGCGGGGCTACTCGCCGCACAACAATCGCTAATCCGGGGACACGGCGCGGATTTCCGGCAGGGTCCGCCACGCATGGTCGAGGTCCAGGCCGTAGCCCAGAACATATTCATTGCCGATGGGAAAGCCCGCCCAGTCGGCACGCACCTTTTTCGTGCGCATCACTTTTTTGTCCAGCAGCACGCAGGATTTCACACTGCGTGCGTTCAGGGCGCGGAGTTTTTTGCGCACCGCGTGCAGCGTCAACCCGGAGTCCAAGATGTCATCCACGATCAACACATGCCCGCCGGCATAATCCCCCTGAACATGGTCCAGACCTTGGATGCTGCCGGTGGATTTTTTTCCTTTGTAGCTCGACACCCTCCAGCATTCGATCCGAGTTTGCGGCGGCAGGTGTTTGAGCAGGTCCACGAGAAAAAACAGGCTGCCGTTCATCAGCCCGACTACGGTCAAGGGTTTGTCTTTGTAGAACGCGGCGATTTCTTTTCCAAGGTCGCGCACGCGGGCGCGGACTTTGGCGGCGGGGATCAGCACCCTTCCGGGCACCGGGGGTCGTTGCGCGCGGGACGGCATGAGGTCAACCGCGGAGGCGATCAAGTTCGGCCACGATCTTTTCTTCCACCACGGAACCCGCGTTAATAATCAACCCCTTGTTCCACGCTTCGCGCGCCTGTTCAGGCTGTTTCAATTGTTTGAAGCTGAGCCCGGCGTAGTAATACACCGCCTGGCGGACCTTGTCATTGACCACGTCCGGGTGCTCTTCGATCTGTTTGAGTAAGATTTGAAAGTCCTCGCGCGCCTGGCGTCGCGGGTTGGGAAAAAACGGCAGGACGGGAAGATGCATGTTGGTGGCCGCGCGAATGAAGCGTGGGGGAAGCTGGTCGGGGACGGCATCCACTGCTTCGTTCATGGTGTCGTAACCCAATCGCAGATACCGACTGGCGGCGGGGCCGAATCCGATATCGCGGGCGCGCAGCGCGTAGGCACTGCCCAAGTAGGACTTGATCAGCATGTCGTCCGGCTGGTCGGAATGAAGCTTTTCGAGTGTATCGACCAGCAGGACGGTGGCATCGCGGTCGCCCTCTTGGGACTTCTTGTGCATTTCCTGCACTTCCAAGATTTCCGGGCGCAGAAAAGGGTCGGTGTGCGCATCTTCCGCGACCAGCAACTGGCTTTCCAGCGCGACAAGCAATCCAATGACCATACTCCAACGCATTTTCGATGTGTAGCGGCCCTTGTCGTTTTGGAAAGGGCAAAGCTCTCGTTTACGGAATGGACCGGGTTGGGTCACCGGGGCTTTCAGCGGCGGCGTTCCCGCCGATCTTCCGGGTTGGCCATGGAGGGCAGGCCCGCATTTGCCGGCGAGGCCGCGCGGGCACCGTCACCTGAGGGGCGTTGGCGCCGCTCCCCTGCCGATGGGGAGGGGGCGGGGCGGACATTCTGCGGCCGCTGACCCGCTTCCGGACGGGGCTGTGCGGAAGCCGGGCGGACGGCCTCGCGGACGGGGCTCGACGTGCGTTCCCGCGGAATGGCAGAGGGCGCATCCCGCCGTGCGGGAGCCGGTGCGACCGCATCACGGCGTTGGGCACGCCAATCATGGTTCGGAGCCGCGGCCCTGTTCCCTTCGGGAAGTTGCGGGCGGTTGCGGAAAACAACGGGTGCGGCAGACGGCGGCGCCGTTCGGTTGGTTACGTTGGCGCGTGGTACGTTGGTGGAACGGGGAGTAGGGCGTTGCGGCTCATTGCGAACTTCGCGTGTAGGGCTCCACACGGGGCGCGGGACCTGCGCCGTGCCCGGGTTCGTGGTGCGTTGCTGCGGGCGTTCGCGGTCCGCGCGAGCGGTAGGCAGTGTGCCGGCGGCACGGGTGGTTTGGCGGGTAGTGGCGGCCGCCGACGTTGCCCCCTCAGCACGTTCTCCGGCTACGACGAGCGAGGCGGTTTCAGGCCGGGTTGCCGTCCGATTCACGCGTTCGCGTATATCAGAGCGTTCCACTGCGGCAGCGTTCGGCGCTACCACGGGGGTCCGGACTGGAGCAGTGACGTTTTCCGCTACAGTCCTGCGCTCTTCGCGACGGTTGTCCCTGCCTTCCCGACGGTTTTCCTCGGTGGGGGCGGCAACAACGGGTATGGCGGTTGGGTCCTTCACTTCACCGGGCTCCTTGGTTGTGGCCGCGTTTCGAGCCACTGCAGGGTTCCGGGCCGGATTGGTTCCATCTTCAACGGAGTTCCGACGTTCAACACGGCGATTGTCCCCGCGTTCCCGACCATTTTCCGCAGGATTGACGGCGTCATTGGTTGCGGCGGTTCGCACACCCGCTGTCTCGCCGCCAGGGCGGGGTCCACGCCCGGCACGATCACCGGGACGCCCGTCTCCCTGCTGCCCGCGTGCGCGCCGACCGCTCGCATCATCGGCAACCAAACTGGTGGTCGATGCCGCCAGAGCGGGGTTGTCACGGCGCTGTTGATAGTGGGCGCGGTGTTCGCGCTCCCAGCTTCTATTGCGCCGGTTGTCGTATCGCGCCCGCGAGTAGATCGGGTCATAACCACGGCGATGTGAGTGGAAATGGAACGAAACATGCAATCCGGCACTGGCGTAACGGGGCGCGTAATAATTTCCGTAGTGATAGCGCACGCAACCGGTGCGAATGAACAACGGCCCATGGAACACCGAGAACGAAATGACTGTGCGGGGGCGGTAAACCCAACCCGTAGTCACATAATATGCGGGGGCGATGTAAACGGGGGCATAGACAACCCCGCGGTTGTCGACCACATAATCCCAATATCCACCGACGAAGCGATAGCCATAAGGGGTCCAGAAATAGGAGGAAGGCACCCAAACATAAGAAGGACGAACCGCCTGCCAAAAACCGGGACGCCAAACGTAGCGGTTGCCATGCCAGTGCCAGTAACCCGATACCCAGATGAAATCATCACCCGGCGCGGCCACGCCCGGACCCGCTTCCAGTGTGGGCGGCGGGGTTTGTTCGACATAAGTCACCTGCTCCTGCGCCACTCCGGCATCACCCCAATAACCCTGCACCCAACGCGCGCCTTCGTCCGAGGTCACCCAATAACCCGGAACCCATGCCCGCTCCGGTGGAATATCGCGCCAAATCCCGCTGATCCAAATGAAATCTCCCCTCTCCTGATCCCATGCCCAATATCCGGGAATCCACACCACGTTGTTGCCGTCCGGCTGTTCTTCAGGGGCCAATTCCTCGATCGGGGCGGGAGGGATACGCGCAACCAGCGGGCCCGGCTCCGGATCGTAAACCACCGCGTGGGCAAACGCTTCGTGCACCGACGCGCGCTCCAAAGCCTCGACTTGGACAGTGTCGTCGTCATCCGCCACGCTGATCATCACACCCAATGTCCAGATCGCCATCCCAAATATGAATATCCTCATGAGCAGTAAGACGCCTCCAGCCGACTATACATTCACACCCAGCCGTTGCCCAGCATCCGGTGGTTGCTTATTTCTTGCCCGTCCGTATTGATATTCCGTCATGTTCTTGCGCCTGATCCCCACCTTGTTGGCTGTCATGTTGACGGTCATGGCACTCCCTGCCCAGGAAGAACAGACCCCTCCAAGAGCGGTCCCGGTGGAGGAAACGCAGCCGCAGGAACCCTCGCTCGAACGATCGGTCCAGATCATCGAAGGCGACGGACAGCCACTGGTCACCCCCCCGCGCGCGATTCCCGTGGAAACGGAGTCCGGGGAGGCGGCGGCACCCGCGGAAGCTGTCGGGCCGCCCCCGGCCGAAGTCGTCGAGATGCCCCCGGGACGCACAGGAACCGACGGCCTCCCCATCGACCCCATGCGGCCCATCGAAGTCCGCGTGCTCTCCCCCAAACCGATGGAAATTCTCCCATCCACCCATGTGGACATCTTCCTCGACGTGCAAAATTACCTGCTCAAAGAGGAAGGCAACCGGCTCCATGTGATCATCAACAACGACCCTCCGGTCGAAGTTGTGGACGCCGTGCGCCCGCTGACCCTGCCGCGGCTCGGAGAGGGAGGCAATACCGTGCGCGTCTTCGCCGTCCGCCCGGACGGCACTATGATTCGCGATCCGAAAGCCTACGCCATGACCCATTTCTATGTCCGGCGGCGCGACTTCACCAATTACACCGATCCCGCCCAGCCGTACCTCACCGTCAACCTGCCTCTCACCGGCGAGATCGAGACCGATGCCCAGGGGCGCATCTGCTTCGATTACATGATTCACAACGCGGACTGGCAAAGCGGGCCTTCCCACCGTATCCGCTACCGCATCGGGCCGTTTGAGGGATTTCTCAACGAGCCGGGTCCGGTCTATTGGAGCAATCTTACCACCGGACGCCACACCCTGCAGGTGGAACTCTTCGACGCCAACAATCAGGCGGTCTTCGGCCCTTTCAATACGGTCGAACGCCAGTTCCAGGTCCGCCAAATTCTGCGCGCGGTGCCCATCGAGCAGGATATGATACTCATCGAGTAGTCCCAGCCGCGACCGGACCCGGCCCTGCTATACCCCGTGGTACTTCCGAAACCAATCCACGAAGCGGCGCATGCCCTCCTCGATGCCGGTGGAAGGCTGGAATCCGACCATCGAACGCAAGTCATCAATATCCGCAGCCGTGGCCACGACATCGCCGGGCTGCATCGGCAGATATTCGCACACCGCGCCTTTCCCGGTGGCGGCCTCGATCGCGTTGATGAAACGGGCCAGCTCCACCGGCTCGTTGTTGCCGATGTTGTACAACCTGTAGGGCGCGGAGCTGGAGGCGGGGTCCGCGCCGTTCCATGCAGGATCGGCGCACGGCACACACTCCGCAGAACGCACCACACCTTCGACGATGTCGTCAATGTAGGTAAAGTCCCGCCGCATTTTTCCGTGGTTAAACACCCGGATCGGGCGGCCGGACAGAATGGCATCGGTGAACAGCCACGGCGCCATGTCCGGTCTGCCCCACGGGCCGTACACGGTGAAAAACCGCAGCCCGGTGCAGGGAATTCCATATAGATGCGCGTAGGTGTGCGCCATCATCTCGTTGGACTTCTTGCTGGCCGCATACAGGCTCACCGGATGATCCGTGCCGTCGTGCTCGGAGAAAGGCATCCGGGCGTTGAGGCCGTACACCGAACTGGAACTGGCGAACACCAGATGCCCCACCCCGTAATGGCGGCAACCCTCGAGGATGTTGAGAAAACCGGCGATATTGCTCCTCATATAGGCGCGCGGATGGGTCAGCGAATACCGCACTCCTGCCTGCGCCGCCAGATGGACCACCGTGTCAAAGCCCCCACCGGCGAACAGCGATTCCACCCCCGCATCATCCGCCACATCCATTTCCTGAAACGCGAACCCCTCCCGCGGCTCCAGCTGCGCCAGTCGCGCGCGTTTTAACGACACCGGATAATAGTCATTGAGATTATCGATCCCCGTCACCCGGTGCCCCTCGGCCTCCAGACGGGCCGCCACATGCATGCCGATGAACCCCGCAGCACCCGTCACCAAAATCTTCTTTCCGCTAGCCATCTTTGATCTCTACCCCAACAAGAATCCGGAACAAGCCGCAAAATCCCTTTGCTAGAACTCCCAAACCGGGCTGTAATCTTTTTTCACATGAAAAAAGCATTGATCACCGGGGTCACCGGTCAGGACGGATCCTATCTGGCGGAACTTTTATTGGCCAAGGGCTACGAGGTGCACGGGTTGATCCGCCGCTCCTCCACCTTCAATACAGACCGCATCGACCACATCTACCGCGACCCCCACGAACACGACCCCAAGCTCTACCTCCATCACAGCGACCTGGCCGACTCCGCCTCGCTGCAGAAGCTCATCTACGAACTCCATCCCGACGAAGTTTACCACCTCGGCGCCCAAAGCCACGTCCGTGTCAGCTTCGACATCCCGGAATACACCGGCGACATCACCGGCCTGGGCACCATCCGCCTGCTCGAAGCCCTGCGCGAAACCGGCACCAAAAGCCGCTTCTACCAGGCCTCCTCCTCCGAAATGTACGGCATGGTCCAGGA
>CAZTYG010000057.1:4623-9873 GCA_964617445.1 uncultured Blastochloridaceae bacterium | reverse complement strand
TGATGCCGGCGAAGCTGGTGGTGACTTTGGTGTCGCGGCTCAGAGGAGCCTCGTTGATGACGATCTCGGCGGTGCCTCTTTCCTGTTTTTTGCCGAAAGGCCACCAGTTGGAGCCCTCGGATTTGTTGGAAAGGGTGAGAATGATGGCAGCACAGGCGGCAACCGTCATCATGCTGTAGGGGAAGGTGGCTGGTAATTTCATGGGAAGTTCGACGTATGGATCACCAAGCATACTCAAAAGAAAAAGAATGACAACGCCGGAGAAAAGGCGGGGTTGTGCGGGGCGGGCCGGTAGTTTAGGCTCTAGGGATGTCCGAAGAAAAGCCTGTGCCAATCGAGGTGATGGAAAACGAGCCCGCCAAGCCAGAGGGCACATCCATCCATCCGATGGCGGCGGGTGTTTTGATCGTCATGGATGGATTATGGACGATACCGGAACTGGCCCAGTTGTGGATTCCGGTGATGATCGGCAGTGTGCTCACAGTGCTGCCGGTAACATATCTGATCCAGCGTCATATCCGCGGCGACCTGCCGGGTCCCGCACTGGCCAAGGCCGCATTTCTGGCGTTGCTGGCCGCCGTGCCAACTCCGATCGTGGGCACGGCCACCGGACTGCTGGTGCTGGGGATGGCAGGACTGCACAAATTGCGTCAACGCAATTGATCAGGCCCCGCTTTCCAGCATTTCCTTAAGCCGGTGGAGATCGCGTTGAAGACGACGCTGCGGGTCTTATCAGTCCACCCGGTCGGAGGGTAGGTGTTCTACTGATAAGCCGACGGCTGGACTTTTATGCGAAATTTGTTAGGATGCGCTTTCTGTCCAGTATTCCATGCAAATCCCCTGCTCTACAGGACTTTCATCCCGCAATCCGAATCCGAACCAATAACCCCAAGGAACGCCATGAACATCCCATCTAAGTATTTTCTCACCACCGGCATCCTCGCCGCGGCAACGCTGTTTGTAGCCGCCGAGACCGCCGCCAATACCCTCCGCACCAACGTAAATAACGCCACTGGTATTCTGGCCTCACGACAGGGATCGGCCGATCCCATTTCCCAGCAGGCCCTTGATGGGGCCAAAGGCGTGGCCATCGTGGACATCAGCAAGGGCGGATTCGTCATCGGCGGCACCGGGGGCAGCGGGGTGGTCCTGCTCAAGTCCGGCGAAGGCGTGACAGTTCCACCCGGCTCCGCATGGACCGCGCCAATCCCGGTGACCTTCAGTGGGGGCAGCTTTGGCGCACAGATCGGCGGATCGAACACCAAGGCAGTCGTGCTCCTAAAAACCGACAGGGCCGTCAACACTTTCATCAATCCAGGTGAAATCCGTTGGAGTGCTTCGGCTTCCGGAGTGGCCGGGACCGATGTAGCCCGCGAAGAAAAAAGCGACGGTCTGACCGACAGCGACATCACCGTTTACCAGGACACCACCGGGGTCTATGGAGGTGCGGTTATCGGTGGTGCCGCGCTGGCAATCAACGATAGTGCCATTCATGAGGCCTACGGACGAGACAAGTTTCTGCGCGACATCATCGAAGGCCGGGTCGGAGTCCCGGACTACTCCGGTCGGTTGATCAACCTTCTCAACGGCGTGCGCTGAGTATCCAGAAAGGGATAAACGCGCCAGATCAGGGATTCCGGACTGGGAAAAAATAATCTGCGGCTTTGCGTTGTGGTTGTGCTCCGGACACGGCAAAATCAGCCATGGACCCCACGGACGCCAAAGTCACAGACACATACGCGCGGCTCGAACAGCGCCTCAACGAATTTTACACCTGGCCTTGCACCTACCCCTTCAAATGCATCGTGCCCAGCGAACAGTTTTCCGCCCTGGCCGGTCGTTTCCCGGTCGAGGGAATCACCACCCGCACATCCAGCGGGGGACGGTTCATCTCCATGACCATGGAAATCCGCGCCACCTGTGCCGAGGACGTGCTATCCCTCTACCGCAAGGCCGCAGAGGTGGAGGGGGTTATCCTGTTATGATCCACCGGGCTCCGCTCTCCGCCATCATGGCGGTGCTGTTCCTCATGGCATTGTTCACTCCCGGATTCATGGTGCGGGCCATCGCCGTGCCCGTGCCCCCCGATCCCCCGCGCGAGTTCCGCGCCGCATGGATCGCCACGGTTTACAACATCGACTGGCCGTCCCGCCCCGGCCTGCCCGCATCCCAGCAGAAAGCCGAATTGGTCCGCCTTTTCGACCGCGCCGCCGAACTCCACCTCAACGCCATCATCCTTCAGATCCGCCCCGCCTGTGACGCGCTCTACGCCTCCCCCTACGAACCCTGGTCCCATTTCCTGACGGGACGCATGGGCAGCCCGCCGCAACCCTTCTACGACCCGCTGGAGTTCGCCATCGAAGAGGCTCATAAACGCGGCATGGAGTTGCATGCATGGTTCAACCCGGTGCGCGCCCGCACCTCCCAGCGCGGGCACATCTCCAATATCCACGTCAGCCGCACCCAGCCCTCCTGGGTCCGCACCCATGGCAACTACCTCTGGCTCGACCCCGGCCTTCAGGAGGTCCGGAATTACTCGGTGGAGGTCATTCTCGACGTCGTCCGGCGCTACGATATCGACGGCGTCCACATCGACGACTACTTCTACCCCTATCCCGTTCGTGGAAAACACACCCCTTTTCAGGACGAGGTGCCTTGGGCCGCTTATCAACGTTCCGGCGGTAAACTCACCCGCTCCGACTGGCGGCGCGAGAACATCAACCGCCTGGTCAAAAGCATCCACGACGGCGTCAAATCCGAAAAAGACTGGGTGAAATTTGGCGTCAGTCCCTTCGGCATTTGGAAGCCCGGCGTTCCTGCGGGCACCACCGCCGGCCTCGACGCGGTCAACGACCTGCATGCCGACTCCCTCCACTGGTTTCGCGAAGGCTGGCTGGATTATTTCTCCCCGCAGTTGTACTGGAACATCGACTCCCCCGGACAGAGCTATCCCAAACTGCTCCACTGGTGGCACAGCCAGAACTCCCTCCAACGCCACCTCTGGCCGGGAATCGCCAGCGACCGCATCGGCCAGGACCGCAACGCCGCCGAAATAATCAACCAGATCGGCCTCAACCGGACATCCGCCGACAACGGTACGGGCAGTGGCAGCATCCTGTGGAGTTTTCGCAGCGTGCGGGACAACAAGGGCGGTGTGGCCGAGGCCCTGCGTCGCGGCCCCTTTCGCGAGCCGGCGTTGATTCCCGCCAGTGCATGGATGGGAAACGGCGGCACCCCCGCCAAACCCATCGTCGCCATCCGGCTGCAGGATGCCGGGGTGACTGTCTCTTGGATCGCCGGCACCGGATCGGGGACCACCGACCCCCGGCGCTGGTTGCTGCAATCCATGCGCGAAGGCGTGTGGAGCGGACGCGTGCTGCCAGCCGCGCACCGGCACATCCTTTTCCCGAAGGCCGAGGGGCCGCCGGAATGGATCGCCCTGCGAGCGATCGACGGCTACGGCAATCTGGGCCCCGCCGCGATGATGCGGCGATCCCGGGAGGGAACCACCATCGCCTACATCCCGGCCTCCCCGTCCGGCGGCTGAACCGGGCACGTTCCAAATCCCATTGCCGGCAGCGCGCCCGGTGTTTAGCATCGGGGCTGATGCGTGCGGGACCGGCAACCAGTCCGGGAGTCGGGGGAGGCACCGGGGGACCGCAACCGGACCGCAACCCCTTGACGACCAATCCATGGTTCATCATGGCGGGAGGACTTGTGATCACCCTCTGGGTCGCGGTTTATCTCCACCAGCATGAAACCCGTGAGATGGAACGGCACGCCCGCCAAATGGCGGAGTGGGTCCAATTTGAAATCCGCAGGGGACTACTCAAAAAAGATGCCCTGCTCAACGGCCTGCACCATTTTTTCCAAGCCTCCCAGGAGGTCACCGCCGAGGAGTTTGAAACGTATCTGCGGGGGATGGAGCGATCCGCCCCGGTGGGGGGGTGGCGCACCGTATTCTGGATGCCGCGCACCGACGGGGGAGAGACCCCGGTGTGGAGCCCCGGCTTTCAGTTCCCCGCCACCGCATACGTCCCCCCGCCGATGGAACAACCCCTGCTTCATGAATTGCTGGAGTCCACATGGCAGCGTGGCACACCCGATCTCGTCCTCACCGACCTCTTCCCCCACCGCATTCAGGACTCGTCCACCTCACTCCTTTGGCTGGTTCCCGTCACCGGAAGTAATATCAACCAGCCAGCACCCAAAACCGGCCTGCTCGGCATGGTGATTGATATGCCCAGTTTTCTCGAATCCGCCCTCGCCCCGGCCACCAGCCGGAATAACCACGTCATTTTCTCCCTTGAAAACCCGGATGGAGGTCCCGTCATCGCCCAGTTCCACTGGCCCTCACTCACCGCCACCCCCCCGCCCGCACGGAGCACCACCACCACAACCACCACATTGTATGAAAGTCATGCCTTCTGGAAAATCACCGTGCTTGTGCCAAAGTCGGAACTTCTCGACGGCCTGCGCCTGTCATGGTGGTTCACGCTAGGAGGCCTGCTCTTCAGCACGACGCTGTTTTTTCTGGTTAAAACACTCAACATCACACACGCCCGCGACCGGGAGCTGGCGCAATGGGCACAACGTGACCTGGTCGACACCCAGCTGCGTCTCGATCACACCCGCAAAATGGCCCAGGCCCTCACCATCAACCAACAACGCCTCGAACTCGCCATCCAGGCCGCCCACATCGGCGTATGGGAGTGGGACATCCCCAATAAACGCTTCATATTCTCCCCCAGCTGGCTCAAAATGTGCGGCGAACCCGGCACTCTTACCGAAGAGGAAGAATCCCTCACCCTGCTCCGCATCCACCCCGATGACCAGGACATGGTGAACCGCAAACTTGAGCGCTTGCTCTCCGGGGAGGATGAAATCATGCGGGTGGAACTCCGCCTACGCCGCGCCGACGGCTCCTTCTTCATGGTGGAGTCGGTCGCCCGCGTGGTCAGCCACGACACCGCCCGCAATCCGCTCTGGGTGGTCGGCGTCACTCATGACATCGGCGACCGCCACCGTCTCGAAGCCGAGCGCCTACGCGCCTCCAAGCTGGAGTCCACCGGGCTGCTTGCCGGGGGACTCGCCCATGACCTCAACAATGTGCTTACGATTGTGCTCGGCAACCTCGGCCTGGCCATGGAGGACCCCGACAACTCGCGCGAACGCCACGCACTGCTCGACGAGGCCCGCCGCGCCTGCTCGCGCGCCGCCGCCATGACCCGCGAATTGCTCACCTTCGCC
>CAZTYG010000057.1:0-4613 GCA_964617445.1 uncultured Blastochloridaceae bacterium | reverse complement strand
AACCGGTCCGCGACATCGTCGCAACCGCCGACCTGTTGCGCGAAACCGCCAAACTCTGCTCCCACGGGGTTTCCTGCATCATTGAATTGGACGTGCCCGACCGGCTGCCGCCGGTGTGTGGCGATGCCAGCCAGCTCAGCCAAGTCTTCCAGAACATCATCATCAACGCCGTCCAAGCCATGCCTCACGGCGGCCGCCTTGTCATTCGCGCCACCGCCGTAACCTCCCCCGCTGCTTTCCCCAACGGAATGGACAACGCGAGGCCCTCTCCCGGCCTCGTCCATATCTCCTTCCAGGACGAAGGCAGCGGCATCCCCGCTGGCATGCTAGATAAAATTTTCGACCCCTATTTCTCCACCAAGCCCGGCGGCACCGGCCTGGGCATGGCCATCTCCTACTCGGTCATCCACCGCCACGGCGGAACCATCGATGTCCAATCCTCACCCGGACACGGTACCACCGTGCATATCCGCCTGCCCACCGCGCCCGACACCCCCGCCATGCCCGCACCCGGTTCCGCCACAGGCCCGGCCCCGACGGGTCTGCGCGTGCTTGTCATGGACGACCAAAAACCCATCCTCCAAGTGCTGGCCAAAGTCCTCGGCAAGATGGGCATCGACACCACGCTCTCGGAAAACGCCGCCCAGGCCATCACCGAACTGCGCCGCGCCCACAAGGCGAACAACCCCTTCGATGTCGCCCTCCTCGACCTCACTCTGCCCGAAGGCCGCGGCGGCAAGGACGTCGTCGCCGATCTGCGCGGAGAAATGCCCGACATCTATTTTGTCGCCATGAGCGGCTACAGCGCCGATCCCGTCATGTCCGACCACACCCGCTACGGATTCAACGCCGCCCTCCCCAAACCCTTCACCCGCGAGCAACTCTCCGATTTTTTCCGCACCATTCCGCGCAAAAAATCCCCCGCTCCTGCCGGGGCTGGTCAAACCCCGTCTTTCTGACTATCTTCCCCCATGCGCAACGCCAGTATTCTCCACGCCCTCTTCCCGGTCCTCTTTTTTGCCCTCAGTCCGCTCTCCGCCTCCACGCCCCCCCATCCTCACCTCATGCAGGACAGCTGGCGCGACGACCGTCCCAACGACGACGTCACCACCCTGCGCCACTGGCTGCGGCTGAGCGAACCCGACACCGGGCGCATCCAACGCCACGACGGACGCAACATTCTGCTGCTCGAAAAATCCGGCCGCGTACGCTCTCTCCGCACCGCCCCCTACCTCGACGGTTTTACCCTCACCACCTCCCTTTCCCTCGACGGTGGAACCGGGGCCGCCGGTTTTGGCTTCATCGATTTTTCCACCAACATCTACTATTATTTATTTGTCGATGCCTCCGGCGGACGACTCGTCCTCCAGCGCGGCGATGGCACCGACACCGAAGAACTCGCCTCCACCCCCTTTCAACCCGGCGATACCGCCCGCTCCTACTCACTCGGCGTGGACCTCTCCTCCGCGCATGAAATCACCCTGCGGGTTCTGGTCGATGGTGCCGCACTGGAAGCCTCCGAGCCCCGCCCGGACAAACTCGGCTCCGTCTTCCACATCTACTGCGGCACCGGAACCGACACCATCGCACGCGTCCACGAGATCACCACCGTCCGCCCCATCCGCCGCTGATCCTCACCGCGCCGGACTGGTCCACCGGTTGCCCCGGATACGGAACCGCCATGGTCGCGCGGCGTCGTCCCCTGCGTAATTCACGCCGACGCGCGCCGACGCAACCACCTCATCACCCGCCACCGTCCCCGGCGGCCCCGCAAACCACAACTCCCCCCCGCGCACCAGCGGACAACGGTTGTGGTTCATGTTGATGCCCAGAGCCGTGGTCAATGCCCCCGGCCCCGCAGTAAGCGCAGTCCGATCCCTCCCCATCCCACGCCGTTGCTCCATCACCGCCACCCCTTGCATTGGCTCCACCGCGCGCACAAGCACCGCCGCCGCGCAGCCCTCCGCTCCCGTCACCACATTGAACAAATGATGCAGCCCGTAACACAAATACACATAGGCTCTCCCGCCGCGTTCGAACATCACATCATTGCGCGCCGTCCGTCCGCGCGCCGCGTGGGACGCCCGGTCGGCCCCCGACCCCCCGTAGGCTTCCGTCTCGACAATTCTCGCCGCCGTCCTGTTCCCGCCCGCGCAGCTCCACAAAACACACCCCAACAATGCTATTGCCACCCGCTCCACATCCGGATCGGTGTAAAAATCAAGCGTCAGCCGCGCCATGACCCTCCCGCGCGCCAAACAGACCCGTTCCGATCCGCACAATCGTTGCCCCCTCGGCAACCGCCTGCCGGAAATCATGGGTCATCCCCATCGACAACTCCGGCAGCACCAGCCCCGTGTTGCTTTCCACCACTTTTTTGCATTCCCGCAGCCGCGCGAAATACGGGCGCGCCTTCTCCGGGTCCTCCACCGCCGGCGGCACGCTCATCAACCCCACCACTTCCAGCGACGGCATGCCGTTGAGCGCCAGCGCCAATGGCTCCACGACGTCCGGTGGCACCCCGTGTTTGGACGCCTCGCCCGCCACATTCACCTCCACCATCACCCGCACCACCCGCCCCGCTTCCACCGCGCGCTTCGACACCTCCTCCCCCAGCTCCACTCCATCGATCGAATGAATGCAATCGAACAATCGCACCGCTTCCTTCACCTTGTTGCGCTGCAAGCCGCCGATGAAATGCCACTCCACCCCGCCGGACAGCACCGGAACCTTCACCCTCGCCTCCTGCACCCGGTTCTCGCCCAATAAAGTCAACCCCGCCTCCACAAACTCCCGCAACCGCTCCGGCGGCACCTTCTTGCACGCCCCCATGAGACGCACCGAGCCGGGCTCCCGCCCCGCCGAAGCACACGCCTCCTCCAACCGTTCCCGCCATTCTTCCAATCGCTCCCACGCAGTCATTGTTTGCCTCAATTCTCACTTATTTTTCTGTTGCACCTGGATAAGACCAGCTTATTCTAATTGCATGCAGATTGATTCCTTCCGCGTCTTTCGCGACCTTGTCGAGTCCAAGAGTTTCAGCAAGGCAGCGCAAATGAATAATATCACCCAATCCGCCGTCAGCCAGCAGATACGCGCCGTGGAGGAACGCTTCAAAATTCCCCTTATCGAGCGCAGCAGCAAACGCTTCGCCCTCACCCGCGAGGGCGAGTTGCTCTACAACACCAGCCGCGAAATCGTCAGCCAGTTCGACGCCCTCCAACACCAGTTCAACGAGATGCGCAACGTCATCTCTGGCAACATCCGCATCGCCACCGTTTACAGCATCGGCCTCCACGAACTGCCCCCCTACATGAAAAAATTCCTCAAGGAATTCCCCAATGTCAACGTCCACGTAGAATACCGCCGCTCCAACCAGGTCTATGAGGAAGTCCAGACCGGCACCTGTGATCTCGGCCTGGTGGCATTCGCCATGGCCAAAAAATCCCTCAAAATCGAATCCTTCAAAAAAGACCGTCTCGTCCTCATCTGCTCCCCTTCCCACCCCCTCGCCAAATTCAAAGAGGCCGAGATCAGCGACATCGGCCCCCACAAATTCATCGGCTTCGAACCCGACATCCCCACCCGCCGCGCCATCGATAAAATGTTCAAAGAAACCGGCTTCGAACCCCGTCCCGTTATGGAATTCGACAACATCGAGACCGTCAAACGCGCCGTCGAAATCGACGCGGGCGTTTCCATCGTCCCCCGCGCCACCATCGAGCAGGAAGTCCGGGGAGGAAGCCTTTGCGCCATCGAATTCAAGGGCAAGCCCTACCATCGTCCGCTCAGCATGATCTACAAAAGCGGACGCGTGCTCTCCCCGGCGCTGAAACGTTTCCTCAAAACCCTCAAAGAGCCCGTCACCGGCGTCTGATCCCGGGTCCCCCGCCGCTGGAGCCCCCAGCTGGCGCTCAATACAATCGGAGTTTAAGAACATGAAAATTATTTTCATGTTTCTTGATGGCGATAAATTTCGGATTGATGCTTGTGCTGTCGCTAGGCATGTGCCAATTTTTGCGTCAGATGCAGTATCCAACCTCAGAAACCAATCCGGAACAGGGCCATGTTCCATCGCCGTTCTCACATACCGAGGCGGCCATGCCTGCCCGTGGCGGCTCCGGCCCGAAAATAGGCTTTTGGATCGGTTTGTCCGTGGTCGTGGCGGCCATTGCCGCAGTCGCCATTCTGTTCCTTTTTCGCTCCCTCAATGATCCCTACCGGACCCTGGAGCATTTCCCGGTCGCCAAATATCTGGATAGTCATCGCGCCCTGGCCGGCTCCAAGTTCAAGGCCGTGCTGCGGGTTGAAAATGACCTGGGCTGGAAGGAAGGGGTGGGGCGTCTCATGCTTTTCTCCACATCCGAGGATGCCCGCCCCATCGCCGTCATGATCCCGGCGGGGATGACCGACATCTATTTCACCAAAGGACAAACCTACATGGCCGAACTCGAGGTCAAAGAAGGAGGGCTCATCTATGCCAATTCCATTCGCAGAAACTGAAACCCAAGTGCACGCCCCGCTGTGTGCCTCATCCCACCATTCAGCATCACGATATCAGGGCAGATCGCAGGGAAGATTGAC
Organism: uncultured Blastochloridaceae bacterium; assembly: GCA_964617445.1. Classification (GTDB taxonomy): domain Bacteria; phylum Verrucomicrobiota; class Verrucomicrobiia; order Methylacidiphilales; family CAZTYG01; genus CAZTYG01. Next base: position 29 of record CAZTYG010000057.1, on the reverse strand, counting down.
ATTTCTTCGGCTGACCTCTGCCTGCCGTA
>CAZTYG010000056.1:7365-9948 GCA_964617445.1 uncultured Blastochloridaceae bacterium | reverse complement strand
GGGTCAGGAGGCGCGGGTGCGACACCCTCCGCTGTCCCACGGAACATCATTACCAACGGAGTCCACCTCCACGGCAGTGCGTTCTCATTGTCCGGCTCGAAACTGTGGGCCAGAAACAACGGGCTCACACACGCGCGCGCCTCCGTGTTCTCCCATGTTGCCAAGTCCAGTTGCAACCGCAGCGGAATGAGCGACAACGGAGTGACAGCATAAAGATGACCGTCGGTTGGAAATGATTCCGTCCCCGAACCGGTCAACCGGGTCTGCACCACCTTGAACAAAGTCGACGGCAGCACCTGCTCCACCCACCCGGCGGGCAGTGGCTCGTTCTCATGATAAATCCGGAATTCCGGCAATACCGGCACCACCGGCTCGCGCGGGACCGGCGGGCGCAGTGGACGTGGCGGCAGAATGCGAAAGATCGGCGCGGGCGCGGGCTCCTCCGCCACCTCTCCCTTCACCTCCTCCGCTGCTTCCTCCCCCCCATCCTCGGCCACCGGCACCTCCGACTCCGGCGGACGACAGGACAACGCCAGCACCAATGGCAATAAAAAGACCGGTCGGGCCATTTTCCAGAACGAGATCATGCCCGACCACTTGAGCGCGCCCGCGGGAATGATGCTAGAAAATTTTGCCTTCTTCCGGCACGGGCGATAATTGGCTGGCTACCCTCCGTCCCGTTCAGGTGTAATGCCCCGCCCCATGAACCCCTCCACCGCTCCCCATAAACTCCTGCTCTGGGACATCGACGGCACCCTCGTCCACACCGGAAAAGCCGGGGAGTTCGCCATGGGCACCGCACTCAAACGCCGCTTCGGCATGGATGGCTCCATCGAACAGGTCGATTTCCGCGGGCGCACCGACAAATACATCTGCCTACTGCTTCTCGAAAAACACGGGATCGAACCCACCGAAGAAAACCTCCACGACTTCATGGAAGGCTATCTGGAGGCGCTGCACGAGGAACTGCCGCTGCGCAACGGCATCGTTTTCCCCGGAGTGCTCGACCTGCTCGACCGCTGCCACGCCCGGGCCGACATCACCAACGCCCTGCTCACCGGCAACCTTGAGCGCGGCGCCCGCCTCAAGCTGGAACACTACCAAGTCTGGCACTACTTCGAATTCGGCGCCTACGCCGACGATTCCCACGACCGCAACCAACTCGGCCCCGTTGCCCTGCGTCGCGCTGCGGAGACGGCCGGGCTGCGTGTCACCCCCGACAACGTCTGGATCATCGGCGACACCCCCCATGACATCGCCTGCGCACGCGTCATCGGCGCGCGCGTCATCGCCGTCGCCACCGGCGGCCACACCCCTGCCGAACTTGCCGCCCACTCCCCCGACGCCCTGTTCCCCGACTTCTCCCACCCGGACGCCGTCATGGCCATTATCGACGGCTGACAAGATCAGGCACAACCGCGATCCCATCCTCCATTCCCCCGCAACCACCTCAACCCCGACCCAAGCTGATATTCCTTCGCCATCTGAGCCTTGTACGTACAAGGCTCAGATGGCGAAGGAATCGCGGACTTGGGTGGTATCGCTGGGTGGATGGAGGCGGCGGGGGGCTGTGGGATTTCTTGATCGTCGGGTGGCGGTGCGTAGGGTGGCGCGATGGCCGGACCTTGGCGCATCGTTCATAGCGAATCCTCCCTGGGCTGGGGTGGACAGGAAATCCGTGTCTTGACCGAATGTCTGGCCATGCGGGAGCGCGGTCACAAAGTCTGGCTGGCGGCGCAACCATCCTCCAAAATATGGTCGCGTGCCGGAGAGGCGGACCTGCCGCGCGTGGCCATTTCGGAAAAGTCCGGCGCCTTTCCGCAGACCATCGTCCGCCTGGCACGGTTTTTCCATCGCCAACACATCGATGTCGTCCACACCCACAGCTCGAAGGACGCCTGGCTGGCGGGAATCGCGGCCCGGCTCGTCGGCGTGCGTTGCCTGGTGCGGGCCCGCCACATCGAAGTGGACTATCCCTGCCGCAGCCGCAGCCGCATCGTTTTCCAACACCTTCCCCACCGCGTGCTCACCACCAGCCAAAAAATCGCCAACCGGCTCGTTGCAGAACTCGGGGTGGAACCGGCGAAAATCCGTTGCATCCCCACCGGCGTGGACTTGGATAAATTTCATCCGGATGTGCCCCCCTCGCTCCGCGCGCAATGGGACGTGCTACCGACACCGGAATCCGTGCTCTTCGGAATGATCTCGGTGATCCGCAGCTGGAAGGGCCACAGAATTTTTCTGGAGGCGGCGGCACGGGTTGCCCATGTCCACCCGCAGGCTCGATTTGTCATCGCCGGTGACGGACCCGGCGCGGCCAAACTGCCCGCCTTAGTAGAACAACACGGACAGAACCAACGGGTGATGATTCTGGGCCATCGGGAAGACGTGCCCGCGTTGCTCGCCGCGCTGGACGTGCTCGTGCTGCCATCCACCGCCCATGAAGGCATCCCCCAAATTATCCTTCAAGCCCGTTGCATGGGCAAACCGGTGATCGGCACCCGCATCGGCGGCATCCCGGAGGTCGTCCAAGACGGGTACACAGGACTATTGGTGGACGCAGGCGACCCTGACGCTCTGGCC
>CAZTYG010000056.1:2083-7355 GCA_964617445.1 uncultured Blastochloridaceae bacterium | reverse complement strand
CCATGGAACGAATGATCACCAAACCCGGTCTCGCCACCCGTCTTGGCCGCGCGGCACTTGACCACCGCGAAGCACACGGCCTGGACCGCATGTGCATACATACCGAGGAAGTTTACGCCGGGGTCGCCAGGGTGGCACAACGGCAATAGTTGGGGACGAGGCCACCGGCATTTTTATTGCCCAATCGAAGGATTGATTTATCGTTTTAAGCCTGACCATGAACCCCTGTTCCAAGATTGCCGCTGCGCTTCTAGGCGCGGCAATGGTGGCGTTGCTCCTGTTCATGCGAAGCCCGGACGCATTGCACGAACACGGGACGAACAAAACCATGCAGGTTTTGTTTTGGGGGCTAACCGCCGCCTTTTTCGGCACCGGATTGGCAACGTTTCAAGGCGGAAATCCAAGAATTTTGACCCGGCTGCGCAAAACATTTGGAAAATATGTGATGGGCCTGGGCTATCTGGAGGAATTCTGGACCCGCAAATCCGAGATCAACCGCATTTATCGGTCCAAGGCGGAACACATGCGGCGGCACTCGTGTCCCCTGATTTTATTCAGCCAAATCCAGCGCTCCGGTGGCTCCATGATGGCCCGGTTGTTCGACGGTCATCCACAGTGTCTGGCCCACCCCCACGAATTAAAAATCGGCCACCCACGCAAGGAGAATTGGCCGATCCTTTCGATGGAAGACTCCCCGGATGTCTGGATTTCCAGGCTGTTCGAAGATTCCACCGCATTTTTATTTCGGAATAATTACCGGAAAGCGGGCTCCAGCAACCCGGATTACAGAGAATTGCCTTTTCTGATTCCGCCCAACCTCGTGCGTTTCCTGTTTCTGACGTTATGTGAACAACATCCACCTAAAAACTCGCGTCAGATTCTTGACCATTACTTCACCGCCTATTTCAACGCTTGGCTGGATATTGCAGCCCCTTCCCAAGCACCGAAATATATCACCGGCTTTACTCCGCGCATGATCATGGAGGAAACCAGCATGCAAGGATTCTGGCGCGATTATCCGGACGGACGCCTGGTCAGTGTGATTCGCGAACCTTTCGGCTGGTTTGTGTCCTATTCCAAACAGAAAGCGGATATTTATCCCGATGTGCCAAAACGGATCGACCAATGGAACCGCTCCACACGGCGCGCGCTGGAGGAAAAACATGCCCGCCCCGAACAGGTATTTCTGGTCCGCTTCGAAGACCTTCTGCACGACACTCCCGCAGCCATGCGCCAAATGGCGGCCTTTCTCGGATTGGAATACCACTCTTTGCTGACCGAGCCTACATATCGCGGATGGCCGGTGGTCGCCAACAGCCACTTCGAAATGACCGGGCATGCCGTCGGCGGCTCCGCCCTCGACCGCGGGGCACTACTCGACGAAGACCAACGGCAGGAAATCGACCGGCTCACAAAAGATGTCCGCGATGAAATCGACCGCTTTTTCCACTCCGCAGGCGCGGCTTGATGGCCGACCGGTTTTTGCTTCATCTTTGCGTTGGCATCGGGGAATATCAGCCCACTGATGATGTTTCCAGCGAACCGGATTTGGAACAACGAGGGCCCGCCCTTTTTGGCCGCCGAAGTGGCTCAGGCTCATGATGGCAGCCTGGGACAGGCGCACGCCTACATCGACGCGGCCGCGCGTGCCGGTGCCGATGCCATCAAATTCCAAACCCATATCGCCGACGCCGAAAGTTCGCCGGAGGAGCCCTGGCGGGTGAAGTTTTCCCCCCAGGACAACAGCAGACAGGACTATTGGCGGCGAATGGAGTTCACTCCGGATCAATGGGCGGGGCTGAAGGCTCACGCGAATGATGCCGGACTGGTATTTCTCAGCTCCCCCTTTTCCTTGGAGGCTGTTCGTCTGCTGGAAAAGTTGGATGTGCCCGCATGGAAAGTGGCATCCGGCGAGGTGGCCAATCCGTTTCTGATGGATGCCATTCTCGCCACCCGCAAGCCGGTCATTCTTTCCAGCGGCCTGAGCGACTGGACGGAGCTGGATGCCACCGTGGGACGCGTGCGGACCGCTTCCGTGCCGCTGGCCATTTTGCAATGCACCACGGAATATCCCTGCCCGCCGGAACGGACCGGGATCAACATCATGGAAGAAATGTCCTCCCGTTATGGATGTCCGGTCGGTCTGTCCGACCACAGCGGCACGATTTTTCCGGCACTGGCGGCGGCGGTCAAAAACGCGCGCCTCATCGAGGTGCATGTCGCTTTCAACCGCGGGCAATTCGGCCCCGACACCGCGTCCTCTCTCACCTTCGAGGAATTGACCGAACTCGTCCGCGGACTCCGGGCCGTCGATGCCATGCTGCGGCACCAAGTGGACAAAAACGCCATTGCCGCGGAAAAAGCAGAATTGCGCCGGACCTTCGGCCAGAGTCTCTATGCTGCCGAAGCACTTACACTTGGCACCGAATTGCAACTCCAACATCTGGCCTGCCGCAAACCCGGGATCGGCATCGCGGCGTCGGAGCGCGACCGCGTGACTGGCCGCAAAACCAACCGGCCGCTTGCCAAGGGAGAATGGATCCGGGAGGAAGATTTACAATGAAGCGGGTGGTGCTCTATCTGGGCCCGGAGGAAGGCGCGGCGTGGGTCGCCCAGGAATTAGGGACGACGTTTGAATTGCGCCACGCGCATGCCGATGTCACTTCGGTTCGTGCGCTGCTGCCGCAGGCCAACGTCCTGCTCGACGCCTCCATGAAAGTTCCTCTGGACGCGGAAATGCTCGCCAAGGCAAAAACAATGGAACTGGTCATCACCGCAACCACCGGCGCGGACCACATTGACCACAAAGCCTTGGAACAACGCTGCATCCCGCTTTTGACCCTCAAAACCGAACGGGAAGTACTGGCCAAAGTCAACGCCGCCGCAGAACTCAGCTGGGGGCTGTTGATGGCTTGTGCGCGAAAAATGGGATCGGCTTTCAGCCATGTCCGCGACGGCCTTTGGGAACGCACGGAGTTTCCCGGTGCCATGCTGCGCGGCAAAACATTGGGCATCGTCGGCCTTGGACGCAATGGCGGATGGTGCGCCCGCTACGGCACGGCCTTCGGAATGCGAATCACCGCCCATGATCCTTTCGCGACGGAATGGCCCGATGACGTGGAAAAGCTCTCATTGGACGACCTGGTCAGACAAGCGGACTTCCTCCTTGTTCACGTCACCTATTCCGAAGCCACCCGGAATTTGTTAAATCGAAAGCTGGTGGAAAATTGCAAGCCCGGCGCCGTATGGATCAACACCTCGCGCGGTGCCATTTGGGACGAACAAGCGCTGGCCGACATGGTCCTCTCCGGCCGTCTGGCCGGCATCGGCGCGGATGTGCTGGCCCCGGAACCTGACATCCGCAAAAGCCCGCTTTGGCAGGCTGCACAGGAGCATTCGAACATCCTCATCACCCCGCACATCGGCGGCTTCAGCCCCGACGCCCTCGAAACTGTGCTGCGCCACACTGCCATTCGCATCCGTTCGCATTTCACTTCCCCATGAAAAGCTGGCGGATTCTGCACACGGAAAGTTCCATCAACATGGGCGGCCAGGAATTGCGCATCCTGGAACAAATCCAATGGCTCAACGACAACGGCCACCACGGTTGGCTTGCCGCCCGTCCCGACAGTAAAATTTTGCTGGAAGCAGAAGCCAGAAACATCCCGTGCCACGCGGTCAACTTTCGCGGATCGTTGAATCCGTCTGCCATGCTTGGCCTTACAAGACTTTGCCGATCCCTAGCCGTGGATTTGGTGGATTGCCACAGTGATCGGGACGCCGCAGCAGCAGCAGCCGCAAAATGCCTCGGCGTCCCGGTGGTCCGCACCCTGCACATGGACAAACGAATGAAACGCGACTTCAGTCACCGGCTGTTGTGGAAACGCGGAAACGACGGGGCCATTGCCGCCTCCGACAGCATCCGGAATAAAGTCATCGCGCTCGGCGTTCCCGACGACCGCGTCATCACGGTCGGAGAAGGGGTGGACGAAACAGAGTTCCATCCCGGAGTCGATGGTAGCGATATCCGCAAGCGCCACCAAATTCCCAAGGATGCCTTTCTGGTGGTGCAGGTGGGAATGATCCGTCCCGACAAAGGGCAGACCGTGCTGGTCCGGGCATGGGACTCCATTTTGGAGCAAGTGCCCACAGCATGGCTCATCATGGTCGGAGGGCCAACCCGTCCGGAATATGCCACGCGGCTCGGAGATGAAATCGCGCGCTGCCACGGCAAAAGCCGCATTGTGATGCCCGGATTCCGTAAAGACATCCCCGCCTACATGGCGGCGTCTGATCTGGTCGTGCTCGCCTCCACCGGAGTGGAGGCACAATCACGCATCGTCCCCCAGGCCTTCCTGATGCGGCGACCGGTTCTGGCTTCCGCGGTGGGCGGTGTCCCTGAATTGGTGTCCCATGGAATCAACGGCTGGCTGTTCGAACCCAAAAATCACCAAGCGCTCGCGAAAGGTGTGGTGCACCTGCACGCCGATCCCGCCTTGCGCGAACGCATCGCCTCCGCAGGATATGAATCCGCACAAGCCAATCTCACCCGCGCCCGCATGATGCAAAAAACCCTCAACGCCTACCAACTTCTGGCTGACAGCGCGCGCACATGAATCCTCAACAAACCGCATCCCTGTTTCACGCCGCCGGTGGAACCCACGCCTTCGGCATCCCAGGTGGGGGCCCCAGTCTGGACTGGGTGGACGCCTTCGTCAAAGCGGGCGGGACCTTCGTCACGACCGGCCACGAGGCCACGGCCGGCTTCATGGCGGGTGCGTTCGGACGACTGGGCGGCACCGCCGCCGCGGTTTCGATCAAAGGGCCCGGCTTCGCCAATCTCATCCCTTCCCTGCTCTCCAACCGCTATGAAGGCCACCCGATGCTTGTTTTCAGCGAGGCCTACGCACGCGACTCCGGCGGGCAACGCCGCCACAAGTGGTTGGACCAGCGCGCCGCCACACCCTGGCTGCGCCATCATCTCCAGAATGACTCCGTCGATTCCGTGAGTGCTTCCCTCCACGCCGCCAAAAAAGAATCCCCCTCGCCCGTCCTCATTGAACTCACCTCAACCCAGATTTGCACCCATTCCGCAACAGCGCGCGCCACTTTGAGCCGCGCGAATACCGCTCCCGTCTCCTCCTGCCGAAAACCTGTCCTGATCGTCGGTTCTTGTGCTCTGCGCCGCCCGTGGAACCGCAGCCTCTCTTCCCTGCATATCCCGGTCTTCACCACTGCGGCAGGAAAAGGAGCCATGGATGAAACCGCACCA
>CAZTYG010000056.1:0-2073 GCA_964617445.1 uncultured Blastochloridaceae bacterium | reverse complement strand
CGGCAAAGCCAACACGGTCGAGAAACTCCTACTGCCACAGGCTGATCTGGTAATCCTTCTCGGAGTCCGCAGCGGAGAACTGCTCAATCCGCATCCGCCCGCGGCGGAGTGCCTGGCACTCGAACTTGCCGATGCCGACCCCGCTGATTTTTTCCCGGACTGTCCGATGAGCGCACAGGCTGGTGGGATCGATGATGATGCGGTCGCCGCACTGCTCGACACACTGAATGACAAAGCCTGGGGTGGGGCGGAATTAAAATCCGCACGGGAAACACAACGTTCCGCGCTGGACGATTGCGATCCCGCATGGGGCCCCGCGTTCGAGCAGGCCGTCCGCCTGCTACCCGACGCCACCCATGTGCTCGACACCGGAAATTTCACCGTCCTCGCCGAACACTTCCTGCCTGCCCGTCATCCCCATTCAGTCATCGGTACCCCCAGTGGTCGCTTCATGGGTGCGGGAATCGGCCACGCGCTCGGTGCGGCTCTCGCCCGGCCCGATAAGCCGGTTGTCCTCTGGATCGGCGACGGCGGCATTCGATCCTACGCCGGGGAACTGTCACTTGCCGCCGAGCTGCGGCTTTCCATCCTGGTCCTTTGCCTCGTGGATGGCTTTTTCGGAAGCATTTTGGGACGCGCGCGCGCTGCGGCCCTCGACGAAGTCCCGTTGGTCATGGGTGGCCGACGACCTTCGGTTTCCAATGGCCGGCTGCCGATTGAAAGCATTCACGTGGAATCCCTGAAGCAACTGCCGGAGGCCATCGGCCATTGGGCACGCGATCCTCAGTTTGCGATCATGGAAATCCCCCTCAACCCAGAGCGCTACATCCGGACCACCGCCACATTCCGTTGAACGCATGAACACCCAACCCCATATCCTGATCGTAGGCACCGGCTCCGCCGGAAAACGCCATGCCCGCAACTTTCGTTCCCTCGGCTGTGAAATCAGTGCCATGGACCCGCGCGCGGACCGGCTGGAGGAATGCGCCGGCGAAGGCCCGTTGTGCGACCGCTTCCCCTCTCTGGAGGACGCTCTGCGCAACGGCGGCCACCAGGGCTATGTCATCGCCTCTCCGCCCAACTTCCATGTGGACCAGATTCTCACTATCCTCGCCGCCGATCCTGCCGCGCGCATCCTGTCGGAAAAACCATTAAGCACCACCGCCGCTGAGGCCGAACGCCTCACCCCCCACCGGGATCACATCCTGCTGGGCTACACCTACCGTTGGTGGCCGCCGCTGCGGGAAATGCGTGAGCGGCTTCAGCGCGGTGAAATCGGTGCCATCCGCACCATGCGTTTTGTCATGAGCGCCCATCTGGCCGACTGGCATCCCTGGGAGCCCTACACCGATTTTTTTATGGCCAACAAAGAACTCGGCGGCGGTGCCCTGCTCGATGAGAGCCACTTCCTCGACCTCATGCGCTGGTTCCTCGGCGAACCCGTCTCGCTCTCCGCCCAGGTGGACAAAATTTCGGACCTGGAGATCGATGCGGATGACTGCGTGGACATCATTGTGCGTTATGCCGACGGCGTCCGCGTCAACCTCCACCTCGATCTCATCGGGCGTCCGCACGAACGCAGCATCCGCGCCATGGGAGAGAAGGGGACCCTCCTCTACGAATACGAATCCAACACCCTGCGCAGCTGCCACAGCGCGGAAAATCAGTGGACCGACACCCGGTTTGGTTGCGAACGCAATGAGATGTTCATGGGCGTCGCCCGCGACTACCTGGCGTGGCTGGCCGCCGGAGGCCCCGCACCAATCTGCGGCTATGAGGACGGCCTGCGCGCCCTGAAGATCGTCGACGCCTGCCGCACAAGCTCCCACACCGGCAGCATCCAACCGCTGAATCGCTGAAAGATTTGCCCTTCATATCCGAGCCACATGAACCCACTGCCCAATATCCTCGCCGTGGTGCCCGCCCGCTCGGGCAGCAAGGGCATCCCGGACAAAAACCTGCAAACCATCGGCGGGGTGTCGCTCATCGGCCTGGCTGCCCGCTGCCTGGCCGCCTGCCCCTCGGTTCATCGCCGCATCATCAGCACAGATTCCGAGGCCTACGCGCAGGAAG
>CAZTYG010000055.1:4671-10007 GCA_964617445.1 uncultured Blastochloridaceae bacterium | reverse complement strand
CCAACGGCGCGGGCAAATCCACCCTGCTCAAGCTCCTTGCCGGCGTGCTCGAACCCCAACAGGGCAGCCGCGTGATCGGCCACAACATCCACTGCGCCTACTACTCCCAGAACCGCGTCGAAATGCTCGATCCGTCGCGCACTGTGTTGGAGGAGGTCATGGCGGTGGAGAATCCCTCGCCCGAACAAACCGCGCGCACCGTGCTCGGTTCCTTCCTGTTCCGCGGCGACGACGTCTTCAAACCAGTCGCCGTGCTCTCCGGCGGGGAGAAATCCCGCCTCGCGCTGGTCAAAATCCTGCTCCACCCGCCCAACCTCCTGCTCATGGACGAGCCCACCACCCACCTCGACATGGCCAGCATCGATGCCCTCATCGACGCCCTCCGCCAATTCGAGGGAACCCTCATCTTCATCAGCCACGACGTCTATTTTATTCGCGCCATCGCCCGCACCGTCCTCCACATCACCGGCGGCCATTTGCGTCCGTATGCCGGCGACTACGACTATTACCTGGAGAAGTCCCGCGCCCTCTCCGCCACCACCGGTCTCACCGCCGGCGACCAGCTCACCGACTCCCGCCCCACCGAAAACTCCCGGTCAGCGACCGCCGACGCGCCAAAAGTTTCGGTTTTCAAAACCCGCGAACAGAAAAAAGAGGAGGCCCGCGCCCGCCAAGCCCGCGCCGAGGCCCGTAAAGCCGCGCGCAGCGATGTTGAATCCCTCGAAAAAGAAATCCACGTCCTCGAAGCCCGCCGCAAGGAAATCGCCGCCCAACTCGAAAACCCCGACAGCTACAAGACCGGCTCCGCCCAGAAGCTCAATCGCGACTTGCAGACCGTCGAAGAATCCCTCGCCCGCCTCAACGAAAAATGGGAAGAAGCGGGCCGCCTTCTCGAAGAAGAATAAGGCCAACTAATATGAAAAACTTTTTCATTTCTTTTGACTTTGCACGAATTGCGCTAAGCATATCACTTGATGTGGGCGATCAAAACAACGGCGATTCTTGGGGCATTGTTGGTTGCAGCTCAAGCAGTTACAGCCCAAACATGGACTGGCTTGGGTGGCAATGACGACTGGACCAACCCGGCCAACTGGGCCCTCAATGTCGTTCCTGCCAACGACGGCACCGCCACTCTCATCTTCGCCGAAAGCGAGCGAATCAACCCCAGCGCCGACGATCCGTGGAATGTGCTGTCGATCACCTTCAGTGACCAAGCCGGACCTTACAACTTGTTGGGCGATACGCTGACCATTCAAGCCGGTGGCATTCTCAACGAAGACACCGACACCCAGTCTATTTCCAACGACATTGTTCTCGGTGCCTCCCAAACCTGGGACGCCCAGGCGGGCGGCCTGATTTTTAACGGCACAGTGGATCAACAGACGTTTCAACTCACCTTGAGTGGTCCTTTCCGCCTTGACTTTAACGACTCCATCACAGGGAGTGGTCTCCTGCTGGTCCGGGATCAGGCAACCGTGTATTTCGGCGCCGCCAACAGCCGTTCGGGAATCTATCAAATCAGCGCGCCGGGAACATCGGCAGTTGTCGAATTCGATTCGGCGGCCGCATTCGGAGGCGGCGGCTCGCTGGTTCTTCACGCGGGCGGCACCCTGCGCCTGCTGGAGGGGTCCGGCACCGTATCCCTTGCCAACCCATGGTCACACATCTTTGGTGCCTTCCCGGCTGCCAACAACCCGACCATCGATGTGGTCGGCGCGGCCGATGTGCTGGAATTCACCTCGCTGATCACGGTTACAAACAGAGCGATACTGGGCAAGCTGGGTGCCGGAACCCTGCGTTATGCACCCTCCACCTTTTCCGCCGCCGAAAGCCGATGGGGCCTTAATATTGGCGAAGGCACCGTCGAGATCAACCAGCTTCCCCGCCGGACAGCGGACACTGTCGGGCAGGGAGACACCGGGTTTTTAGTGTTTTCCGGTGATGGCACTCTGCGGGTGCTTTCCGATCCTGCCATTGCGACTTCGATTGGCGCTTTGAATACCAACCGATTTTATTATCAATACGGGTTTCAGCAGCTTCAAGTAGCCGACAATGTGACCGCGGTCATTGAAATCGAAAGCGGCGCCGTATTCAAGAACACGGGACGCACCAATTCCCACTATACATTATTGGGCAATAACAGCACGCTGGTGATTGATGGCGCGGATTTAAGCTCCCTGTTTCTTTACGGCGTCACCAATTCGGGCGGCAGCAACCTGAGAAACTGGGCTCTCTATGATCCGTTCTCGGTCACTCCGCCCCCGGGTCCCCTGGGTGCTCCGGCACCGGTCAACGCCACGATCGAGCTGCGCGGCGGAACCATGAGTTTTTTCAACAATGCCGGTTCAGACGCCCTGCAAATATGGCCCACACGCGCTGACTTCACCTTCATAATGAATGGGGGACGCTTCGACGGACATTCCCAGGCCGGCCTGGGAATTTCCAACAAGTCCAATATCGTCGGAAATCTTGTCATCAATCAAACTCCCACGGCCTCGCCACCACAATTCCGCCGTGCCAACGTGGTTGATACCGGCAGCATGGGCGCGGCCAACTCCTCCTACGGCAACATCCAATGGAACGGCACACTTGTGAAAGTTGGCGACCCCGGCGACACCCTCACATTCAACCGCAACATCACCGGCACGGGCACCGGCGGTTACGTCGCCATCGCCGCCGACGCGTTGCTCGACATCCAAGGCGGCACGGTCACGGTCGCCGGCGGTCTCGACCCCTTCACCGACAGCTTCGACCCCCGCCGCCACGTCAATATCGCCATGGCCTCCGGTACCACCCTCAACATCAATCGCAATACCGGTATCGGCACACTCTCAGGCGCTGGCTCCATCACCACCACCACCGCCGGTGCAAAAACCCTGCTGATGGAATCCACCGCCGACAGCTCATTTTCCGGCTCGATCACTGACGGCGCGGGGCAGCTTTCTCTCGTCCTTGACGGCCCAGGCTTTCAGACCTTCACCGCCGCCCTCGCCTACACCGGCAACACCACCATCCATGACGGCGGCCTCATTCTCGCGGGCAACGGCACGCTGCTCAACACTTCCTCGATTCAAGTCAACCTTGGCGACCTCATTCTCGACAACACCGCCACCAACAACGCCAACCGCCTCGGCGATGGCATCGCGATTTCGCTGGGCGGCGGCACCGGCGCGGGCTCATTGCGTTTCCTCGGCAACGCCGCCATCGCCTCCACAGAAACCGTCGGCGTCGTCACCGCCGACACCGGTTCCGGCTCCATTCTCATCACCCCCGGTGCGGGCCAAACCGCCACCCTGACCCTCTCCGGCATCGGCCAGGTCTCCGGCGGCACCCTCGATTTCCAAGGCGGCAGCGGAACCCTCGGCGGCGGCGGCATCACCGATCCCCGCATCTTCATCACCGGCCAACCCGCCGGCGTCATCGGCGGCTGGGCTACCGTTGGCAACCAATTCGCCGAATACACCCTCGCCAACGGTGTGCGCGCCTTCACTGCCAGCCAGTTCAACTACGACAGCGATGTCACCACGCTCCGCCACATTGACGTCAACGCCACCCAAACCCTGACCAACAACGATGCGGAATTGACGGTCCGTTACGTCGCCCCGGTCAACACCGACTTCGGCGGCAACACCGTCAACATCCACCAGGGCGGCCTCATGAAAGCTGACGCCACCACCACAACCCTCTCCAATGGCAACCTCACCGCTGGCAACGCCTCCGCCGCCGACCTCACGATCACCGTCGCCGCTGGCGGCTCCCTCGTGCTCAACACCATCATCATCGACAACCCCGGCGGCGCTGTCACCATCGTCAAATCCGGCGCGGGAACCGTCGATCTCTCCGGCTCCGCGGGCAACACCTACTCCGGCGGCACCTTCCTCAACCAAGGCGTTCTGGTCTTCACCAACGACAACCAACTTGGTGCCGCCTCCGGCGACCTCACCTTCCTTGGTGGCACCCTGCGCAAAGCCAACACGGGTGGGGCCGTGAGTATCAATCCCTCCCGCACCGTGACGATTGCCGACGGTCTTTCCGGCACCTTTCAAGTGGATAATCAAAGGCTGATCCTCGCAACCACAGGTCAGCTGATCGGTGGGGATGACAGTTTGTTGGTGAAGACCGGAGCCGGTGCGCTTCGCCTTACCCAGGCCAATACCGGCTTCACCGGCACCGCGCGTATCGATCAAGGCGTGCTCGAAATTCGCAACGCCAATTCCCTCGGAGGCCCCGGCAACAAGGCCGACATCATCCTCAACGGCGGCACCCTCCGTTCCTTCAACAACGGCGACACCGACTTTGGCAACAACATCCTCGTCATCGCTAACTCCACCCTCGATGTCCGCCGCGCCAACAATTCAGGCGGCACCGGTGCCACCCACAGCTTCGGCGACCTCTCCATTGGTGCCCACACCCTCACCATCACCTCCAACGCCGCCAGCCAATACATCGCCCGCGTGCGCAACCTCTCCCTCCAGGGTGCGGCCACCTTCAACGTCGCCGCCGAAAGCGGCGGTTTCATTGTCGATGGTGCCGTTACCGGCAACCACGGCTTCACCAAAACCGGTCCCGGCACCATGACCCTCACCGGTGACGCGCCCAATACCTACAACGGCGCTGTCAATGTCAACGGCGGCACTCTCGTCCTCGACAAACCTGCCGACACCACCGCCATCACTGGTGCTCTCAACATCAACAACGCTACCGTCCGCCTCGAAGCCGCCAACCAAATCGCCAACACCTCAGCCGTCACCCTCTCCGGCACCGCCATTCTCAACCTCAACAACCATAACGAAACCATCGGCTCCCTCGCCTCCGCGTCGGCCAATTCCCAGGTCCAGCTCGGCTCCGCCACCCTCACCACCGGCGGCAACCACGCCTCCACCACCTTCGCCGGTGTCATCTCCGGCTCCGGCGGTCTGACCAAACAGGGCGATGGCGTCTTTACCCTCACCAACCAGAATACCTACACCGGGGCTACCAATATCGAAAAAGGCACCCTCCGCCTCGGCATCGACGAAGCCCTCGCCGACGAAACCGTCGTCACCATCGCCCCCACCGCCACCCTCGACCTCGACGGCAACGACCAGACCATCGGCGGACTCTCCGGCTCCGGAGCGACCACCATGGGCAGCGCCACCCTCACCCTGGCCAACACCACCGACCAGTCCTACTCCGGCGTCATCTCCGGCTCCGGCGGCCTCCATGTCAACCTCGACGACTCCGCCACCCAGACCCTCTCGGGAAACAACACCTTCACCGGCGATCTCAATATCAACTCCGGCACCCTTCTCATGGGCGCGCCCGATGTATTCCATGATTCTGTCAATGTCTCCCTC